>JAYUMM010000001.1:0-2176 GCA_043762685.1 bacterium
TCAAATGACGAAGAAACTTGGCTACCCCGACAAGTGGAAGAATTACAAAGGACTCGTGGTGAAGCCCGATGACTATTTCGGTAATGCGGTACGCGCAACGCTCCAAGAGCACACCCGCGTGATGCGCCGACTCAAGAAGCCGGTCGACCGTAAGGAATGGTTTATGTCTCCGCAGACCGTAAATGCGTATTGTAGCTTTGGTCTCAATGACGTCGTCTTCCCTGCCGCCATACTGCAGCCACCTTTCTTCTCAGAGAGCGCAGACGATGCAGTGAACTATGGCTCGATAGGATCGGTCATCGGGCATGAGATTACGCACGGGTTCGACGACCAAGGATCAAAGTTTGATGGCCACGGAAACCGCAAGACTTGGTGGACAAAAAAAGATCAGTTGCGCTTCGCAAAAAAAGCGAAACGCCTCGTCACCGAATTTAATACCTACCGCGTTGCAGATGGTCTGTCGGTAAATGGTCAGCTCACGCTTGGCGAGAATATTGCGGATCTTGGTGGTGCATCAATCGCTTTTGACGCATACCAAATGCGCCTTAAGAAGACGGGGCGTACCGATATCGATGGCTTTACTCCCGAGCAGCGATTCTTCCTCTCCTTCGCACTCTTCGAGCGCGAGAATCGCCGCCCCGAGGCCGAGAAGACACAAGTGCTCACCGACCCGCACTCACCCGGCCAGTTCCGCATCAATGGCCCTGCCTCAAATCTCCCCGAGTTCTATGCCGCCTTTGGGGTCAAAAAGGGCGATAAACTGTATCGCGAGCCCAAAAATCGCGCGAAAATCTGGTAAATATGAAAGCAATTATCTTTGATCTCAACGGGGTGTTTATCTTGAGTCCGAAATTAAGCGAGCGCTTCGCACAGGACTTTGGTATTTCTCCTGATATCTTTCTCCCTGCACTTAAATCAGTAATGGCACAAGTACGTCTCCCGAATGCTCCTTCCCTCTATTCCTGTTGGGAGCCGTACTTTAAAAAGTGGGGTGTCTCGCTTGATGAGACAAGTCTTGAAGAATATTGGTTTAAGGTCGAGACTGAAAACGTGCCCATGGTGACTCTCGCGCGAGAATTAAAACAGAAAGGCGTACGGCTTTTTATCCTCTCAAATAATCTCCGCGAGCGAGGAAATTATTATGATGTCCACTTCCCTTTCTTAAACGAGCTTTTTGAAAAGTGCTATTTCTCATGGAAGACCGGATTTATAAAGCCAGATCCTAGAGCGTATCAGATTATACTTGAAGAAAATGGGATTGAGGGTTCAGACTGTGCCTACTTTGACGATTCAAAAGAGAATGTGGCAGTCGCCACGGCACTCGCAATACACTCATATCTATATATAAGCCCTGAACAAGTCAGAGATGTACTTGTGTAGAGAGCGCTACGCCAAAATTTGGTGAGTTGGCGCAACGAAATGAGATAGCGGGGCGTGAGCCAAACGGCCCGGAACGCTCTCTCATTTCGTTGCGCCAGCGAACAGCTCCCGCTCGCATGCATGCACCTCGGCGAGACGCTTCGTGAGTGGGTGATTGGGTAATCGTGATTGCGCAATACGCAACACTTCGCCGTGATACCAGAGATATTCACTCGCGGGCTGCTTCCAACGCTCTAAGAGTGCATCACCCTCTGCTGCATACGCTTCGAGCTTACTCTCTATGTTGTCGATTTTATCTGCCAGAGAGATGGTGATCGATTCGTCGCCAGCACGCTCAAGCCGTGCAATATAATCTGCCTTACGCTCTTTCCATTCGACGCTTTTCCCATCAATATCTTTTCGTTCGCTCACCGACTCAACAAGTCCGGCAACGTGCTCATTAAAAGCAGCGACAATTTCTTCACGCGTGGTACCGGTATCTTCAATCGTGTCATGCAAGAGTGCCGCCGTGACCACATCGTCATGTGCACCATCTTCAGCAACCAAGAGTGCTACTGAGAATAAGTGGGTGATGTAGGGGAGCGGCTCGATCTCACGACGCAACTGGCCGTGGTGCTTTCGCGCTGCAAATTGCAGTGCCTTTTTAATCTGCGGCGTATGGTTCATAGAGTGAGTATACGCCGTATCTACACCCAGTCTATCGGCGTCTCGCCATGCGCGAGGAGATACTCATTTGCTTTACTGAAGTGTGTACAGCCGAAGAATCCACTATATGCCGAAAAGGGCGAGGGGTGCG
>JAYUMM010000002.1:0-2828 GCA_043762685.1 bacterium
CAAGGATACGTAGCGCGACACCAGGATTTTTTTCTGGCTCAAAACGGCCGATCCAGAGTATGGTCTTAGTAAAATAAGGGTGCGCCGTGTGCGAGATCGCGCGATACGGAGCAAGATCGATAAAAATCGGCAGTACCGAAATCGGTGCGCGTAGATGGAGTGGTGCGAGATCGCGCTTAATCTTTTCTGACACAACGCGGATGGTATCTGCTCGGCGGAGTACGAAGTGTGCCACCGCACGGCGCCACCACGACCGAGCAGTGAGATCGGTGTGAATTTGTATGTTTAGTGTCGCTGGTGTTCCCCGAACTGCAAAAAGTGCAGCGAGACCGTGTGCAAAGGGGTCTTGCGCCGAGACCACGTCAATATGTTGCGCGCGAATAAGCGGGCGCGCCTTACTCACCAGTGCCGGGATACGGAGCAGTTTCCCCATCGCTATCGGATAGAGAAAGAGATTCCCCTCTTTCTCGTCCCGTGCATTCTGTGGTGCAGGAGAAATAATGTGCAACTCTTCGACCGCCATCACATATATTCTCATACGCGCACGCGCTGTGCTCTCAGACTGAAAGAGGGTCGGGTCTGAGCCAAGATTTAAGACGCGCATAAAGAAGTGGTGAGGGCGAGAAATTCGTTCGTAACTTCATCCCAAGAATGCACAAACTTAAATTTCTGCACCCGTGCACATGCCTGTGCGTATGCTACCGGTTCGAGAAGCGTCACGATCGCTTCGCGCACATCATCTGGCTGCAAGGTATCAATGAAAATACCGACTTCAGCTAACCGCTCCCGTGCACCCGTGTCCGCAGTCAGAATACAAGGCTTCCCATAGCGGAGCGCATCAATCGCGGTGTTCGGACTCACTTCACTCACCGACGGTATCACGACCGCATACGCATCACGCATACGTCTCTCGTGTTCTTCGGGCGGTAAGGATCGTGTATCGAGTATAATGTCAGGGAAGGTACGCTGAAGCTCGGTAAACACACGCTCAAGCATTTGCATATTTTTCAGTATCCGATCACGACCTACGGCGACAAAGACACGGCCTTTTGCTGGTGGCGCGGTGCGCTCGGCCGGATAGGCATTCTCAATAACACGTGCCTGATCGGCCGGGAAACTATACACCCGCTCCCATATACGCTTCTGCCATGCCGTATTAAAGACAAGTGCGTCTGCGTGACGAGTCACCCACTTGGTACCCTGGAATAGAAGTTTTTCTTTGAGCGATACATGCTTCTGTCGTCCATAAAATTCTGAGAGTTTGACGAGGATATGACTCCGCTCAATATAGGTCTCCCAAAGTACATCTCCTCCGACACGCACCACCGTCTTCACTCGACGAAGTCGAGCAGCGAGAAGTGCCGGAATACCCGTGCTCCACGTATCAAATGCGAATACAGCATCTGCACCACGCGTAGCCGCATACACGTGAAAGAAATAAAGTACGTGTCTCAGTAGTTTCGGATAGTGTCGCACCTCGCTAAAACTCACGAGCATCACCGTATGCCCCGCGGCCCGTAATCGCTCGTTCAATTCTTTGGCATAAGCTGCCGGCCCCCCGATGTCCGGTGGGTAGAGGGGGGTCGCTATAACCAGTCGCATACCCCTATTCTAACTGATATTTTCGCCCTGACGATGCACCCGTCAAAACGAGCTCTTGGGAGCCCTTGTGCTACACTACACCCCGTGAAAGTCATACTTGCAACAGCCGTGTTTCCCCCCGAAATAAGCGGTCATGCTGCCTATATTAAAAATCTCGCTGAACAATTACGTGACACCCATATCGTGACTATCGTGGCCTATGCGAGCACTTCAGAGAACGTCTCGGGTACGAAACTCAGAACGCTTAGTAAGCGACACTCCCTCCCCCTCCGTCTTCTCAAAGCTACCTACGTATTATTTACCGCAGCAAAGGGTGCCGACGTGCTGTATGTGCAAAATTCTACTGCCATGGGCTTACCGGCACTTATCGTCAAATATATAAGGAACATACCCTTAGTGATACATTTTTCAGGTGATGAAGCATGGGAGCGCGCCACACAACTCCATCTCACCGAGAAATCTCTTGGGGCATATCTGCGTTCGCCTGAAGGCACACTCCGTATTCGTTTAATTATGTGGCTCCAGGGATTCATTTTGCGCCACGCCGACACAGTCGCGATACCTTCACTCCATCTGCAGAAAGCTCTCGTGCATGCGTACCACCTTACTCTTCTGCGCACGTGTGTTATCTACACCGCTGCAGAGAAGCCGCAGAGTATCCACCTTCCGGTCGTACCCGAAGCTCACCAGATTATTACTTCTGCGTGGCTCGTACCGTGGAAAGGTATCGACGGAGTAATTCGCGCAACACAGAAACTCGTAGCAGCATTCCCTGATGTGCGACTACTCATTGCGGGCGATGGACCAGAGAAAAAAAATCTGCAGACAGTAGTCGCCGACCTTAACCTATCTGACCACGTCACGTTTCTGGGGCGCGTTTCGCGTGCTGAAACATGGCATCTACGAAAAACCTCTGGGGTATATGTACTCAACTCGACCCACGAGAGTCTCCCTCATACAGTACTCACCAGTTTTGCTGCCGAAATACCTGTCGTAGCCACCCGCATCCCCGGTACCACCGAAGCCGTCATCGACGGAGAGTCGGGACTTCTTGTCGAGCCAAAGAGCGCTGTCGAGCTCGCCGCAGCAATTACAAAAATATTCCTTGAACCGCAATTGCGTACGCACCTTGTGCAGGGAGGTAAAAAAATCCTTGCCGAAACATTTTCATGGCCTGCACACACGCGTGCCGTTACTATTCTTTTAGCATCAGTGCACGCGAAGAA
>JAYUMM010000003.1:0-4209 GCA_043762685.1 bacterium
CCTATATCGCCTTTGTCTAGTACACCATATCTATTGTTATGACCAAAAATACGAAACCAGAACCAACAACCTATACGATCGATGCAACCGATCGAACACTTGGCCGTGTGGCGAGTGAAGCGGCGCACGCGCTGCTCGGCAAGCGCTCGGTGCACTTCGCCAAGAATCAGGCATTGCCGGTCACGGTAATCATCGAGAATGCAAGCAAGCTCCACATCACGACCCGTCGTGCCGAGGGGAAAGTCTACACTCACTATACTGGCTACCCAGGCGGTCTCCGTTCTGTTCGTATGGATCAAATGATTACCAAAAAGGGTATTGCCGATGTGGTAAAGAAGACTGTGGACGGCATGATCCCACGCAACAAGCTTCGTGCTCCGCGTATGAAGCATCTTATCGTTAACGCATAATATGGCTACACAATTTATTACGGCAGTCGGGCGCCGCAAGACCGCGATTGCAAGCGTGCGTATGCACTCTGCTGATGCATCGAGCCTCATGGTCAACGGCAAAACGCCGAAAGACTATTTCAAAACGGCTGATCGCGCACTCGTTGCGATCGAAGCTTTGGCGAAGGCCGAGAGTGCCGAGCACTACGCGGTGGCGGCACACGTTTCGGGCGGCGGTATCGCGGCCCAAGCAGACGCGGTTCGCCATGCAATCTCTCGTGCTATCACCAAGGCCGAGCCAACGACTCGCAAAGTGTTGAAGGGTGCCGGATTCCTCAAGCGCGACCCACGCGCCAAGGAGCGTAAGAAGCCGGGCCTCAAGAAAGCACGCAAGGCCCCACAGTGGTCGAAACGTTAGTTTGACAAGACTTGTAAAGCCGCCTTCGGGCGGTTTTACGTTATATGTGCTATATATCAACTCCAGAGCCCGACATTCCGTCTGGGCTTAATCAAGGAGTCACATCATGATGTTGCTTCCGGAGCAGGGTTCGTACTCGCACGCGATATCGGTCTTTAATCAGCTGGTGAGGGCTGGTGAAGAGAAGTCTCTGACCCCCCTCCCGCATCCGCTTCGCGAATACTTGGTCTGGTGTTTGCTCGAGCATGTGCACGATGTAGATATCGTTGATGAGGCAATCGCTCTCAACTATCTGCGCTCTTTTGAACTGCGGGGTGAGCATGCGGCCCACTTTCTCAAGCGGGCCGGTGATGCGGCACTTCTCTTTGCAGGGTTCTTTCCAGAGCGGGCACGGCACATGCGTGTTGGTCCCGACTACTTTCGCTTCATGGGAAAAGGGGCGTATTACACGCTTGCCACTGACCATGCAGTGCTCCGCGAATCGGCACGGCGAAAGTTTTACGGAACTGTGGTGACGCATTACGAGTCACTCGAGCGGGTGCTGCAGGGCGCCCGTTCCCCGACAGACGATCCGGGGTGGGACTCGTTCCTGCATGCATTGATGCTGACCAGGTAGGTGTGCGCCACACTCGTTGTTATACATACGGCCTGTGCGAACGACCCCTCCCTGCCTTGAGAGCGGAGCTTACCCCTCCGCTCTCTGCTTTTTTATAGACATTGACAGATGATTTTATAAAAAGTATAAAAATGATGGATGCACACCTCGTGCTCCAGCCCCATCAACCAAAGCAGGAGAATCGAGTGACTAATAATGACGGTATCTACACGTGCAGGATGTGCGGCAAGAATTTTGTCCCGAGCTTTGCAGAAGACTTCTACCCCGACCCGGGCGCCGACATCACCATGGGTCGATGTGAACAGTGCTTCATGCGGGGTGCGTCTGCAGTACCCGCGGGCCGGCCGGTTG
Source organism: bacterium (assembly GCA_043762685.1). Classification (GTDB taxonomy): domain Bacteria; phylum Patescibacteriota; class Minisyncoccia; order Phycocordibacterales; family Phycocordibacteraceae; genus C7867-001. Next base: position 1,775 of record JAYUMM010000003.1, read on the forward strand.
AAATTTCGTCGATGACGTTCGAAGACCCTATCAGCCTGGCACTCGCCGAAAAGGGCCGGCAGACCGGGAACCTGGACGATTAGTCGCGCAGTGGCGCGGCACACAGGAGAGCGCGGATACCGAAAGGCCCGCGCTTTCGTTTTGACTCCGCACATATTTTCAGGCATAGTGGGGGTATGAAAGAATGGCACGGCGATGATATTGCGGCAGAAGACATTAGCGAGCACGTCATAGAACAAGATGGCGAAGAGGTCGCGGCGACCGCGACCGCGATGGTGTTGAAGTTGAAAGAAGAGATAGAGAGTCTGCGTAAAGAGAAACAAGAATATATGGATGGGTGGCAGAGAGCGAAAGCTGACTACGTAAATCTCTTGCGCCGCAATGAAGAGGCTGCAAAAACGGCTGAGATGAAGGGGAGAGTGGGAGCGGTCGAGACGCTGCTCCCTGCCTTTGATGCCCTCGAGCGCTCGAAAGAGCACGGAGAGATCCCAGAGGGTTTTGGAGCGATAGCGAAGCAGCTTGAGAGTGCGTTTGCAGCACTTGGGCTCGAAGTGGTGGGAAAGGTTGGTGAGCAGTTTGATCCGGTTTATCATGAGGCGCTCGGGCAGGACCCGGCTGACTTGCTTGAAACTGATGACACCATTACGGTAGTATTAGAGAAAGGGTGGAAGGTGGGGGATGCGGTTATCCGTCCCGCGAAAGTGCGTATTGCGCACTATTCTGCCAAGGCGTAAACTTAGTTTCGCAGTTTTGTTTTACATTTCTTACTACAGACTATTAACTATTAACTTCCAAAACCATGGGTAAAATTCTCGGTATCGATTTGGGCACGACCAATTCCGCAATAGCTGTTGTCGAGGGTGGCGAGCCGCGGGTTCTCGAAAATGCAGAAGGCGCACGCACAACCCCCTCAATTGTCGCAATCGGTAAAACCGGTGAGCGTGTGGTTGGTACTCTCGCAAAGCGTCAGTCGGTGACCAATCCGCTCAACACTATTTTTCAGATCAAGCGTTTTATCGGCCACTCATTTGATGAGTCTGATGTGCAGAAGGATAAAGCAGTTGTGCCGTTTGAAATGCAGAAGGGAGCTACCGGTGGTATCGAGGTCAAAATGACCGAAAAGTGGTATCGCCCCGAAGAAATATCGGCGATGATTCTCGGTAAGCTCAAGGCCGACGCTGAGACCAAGCTTGGTGAGAAGATCACTCAGGCCGTCATCACGGTCCCCGCATACTTCAACGATGATCAGCGTAGTGCGACCAAGGCCGCAGGTCAGATCGCTGGGCTCGAAGTGCTCCGCATCATCAATGAGCCGACCGCAGCTGCGCTCGCGTATGGGTTTAATAAAAAAAAGGATGAGAAGATTGCGGTCTTCGACTTCGGTGGTGGTACGTTCGACATCTCGATTCTCGACGTCGGTGGTGATGTGATCGAGGTAAAGAGTACCGATGGCGACGCGCACTTGGGCGGTAAGGATATTGACCAGAAGATTATTAACTGGCTCGCGGATGAGTTTAGAAAGGAGAGCGGTATTGATGTGCGCACCGACGCACTCGCGCGCCAGCGTCTCGATGAAGCGGCCGAGAAGGCCAAGATCGAGCTCTCAAGCGCGATGGAGACGGAGATCAATATCCCGTTTCTTACGTCTGACGCCTCAGGGCCACGCCACCTTCTTATTAAGATGAGTCGCGCCAAGCTTGAGGAGCTTTCAAGTGAGTTTATCGAACGTGCAATGGCTATCACCAAGCGCGCAATGGAGGCATCGCCATTTAAGATCGCAGACATCAACGAGGTAATCCTCGTCGGCGGTCAGACGCGTATGCCGCTTATTCAGGCAGAGGTAGAGAAGTTCTTTAGCAAAAAGCCAAACATGACGGTCAACCCCGATGAGGTCGTTGCTATCGGCGCGGCGATTCAGGCGGGTATTCTTCAGGGCGATGTAAAAGATATTCTCCTTGTCGACGTGATCCCACTCTCTCTGTCTATCGAGACGATGGGAGGTGTCGCGACCAAGCTGGTTGAGCGCAATACCGCAATCCCAACGTCGCGGTCTCAGACTTTCTCGACAGCAGCAGACAATCAAGCATCGGTCGAAATCCACATCACACAGGGAGAGCGGGCGATGAGCGCCGACAATAAGTCACTCGGCAAGTTTATGCTCGACGGTATCCCGCCGGCGCCGCGCGGTATGCCGCAAGTCGAAGTCACGTTCGATATTGATGCCTCAGGCATCCTCACGGTAAGGGCCAAAGAGAAGACGACGAGCAAGGAGCAGAGTATTCGCATTGAGGGCTCGACTGGTCTCTCGAAAGAGGATATAGAGAAAATGAAAGCTGATGCCGAGGCAAATGCTGCTGACGACGAGAAGCGAAAAGTGCTTGTCGAGGCGCGTAACATAGCTGACCAAGCAGTCTATGCTGCTGAGAAAGCGATTA
>JAYUMM010000004.1:0-2562 GCA_043762685.1 bacterium
GATGTCGACATGGCCTTCTCACTTATTGAGACGCTCGACTATCACACAGAGAAAGAGGTTGCGTCCGGCATCAGTGCCTATCTGTGCGTCACGGGCCACATCCTCGGCTCGGCGAGTGTACGGCTCACCGACGAAGACGGGACCACTCTCGTACTGACCGGCGACATCGGCCAGTCGCCCTCGCCACTTTTGCCCGACTGGGAGCCGGTGTCTGGAGCAGATGCAATGGTGATGGAGAGTGTGTATGGCGATCGGCTGCACCCGCCGCAGGCAGATCGTGTGGGGCAGCTTCGCGATACGCTCAAGCAAGGCATTGCGCGCGGCGGCACAATCCTCATTCCCGCGTTCTCGCTCGAGCGCACGCAGCTCATGCTCTACGAAATCTCCAACTTTTTTTACTCCGGAGAAGTGCCGAAAGTCCCTGTCTTTCTCGATTCGCCACTCGCGATACATGTGACTCAGGTGTATGAGAAGTGGGGGCCGACCTACTTTAAGCCAGAGACCGAAGACGAAATTAAAAGGGAAGGGAGTATCTTCGAATTCCCACTTTTGAAAATGACACTCTCGCACGAGCAGTCCGGAGAGATCGACAAAACGCCGGGGCCCAAGATCATCATCGCGGGTGCAGGGATGAGCCACGGTGGCCGTATTGGGGGCTGGGAGCAGAAGTATCTGCCGGACGCCTCTACTACGCTCATTATGGTCGGCTACCAGGCACCAGGCACCCCGGGGCGCAGGATGATGGAGGGCGCAAGCTCAGTGCGTCTGGGTGGTTTTGAAATAAAAATAAAAGCCAAAGTTGAGGATCTTGCGGGCTGGTCAGCACATGCCGACCGTGACGGACTTATGCAATTTGCCGCAGCAGCACTCAAAGACAAGAGACCGAAGGCAATCTTCGTTGCTATCGGCGAGCCCGCTGCCGAGCGCTTTCTTGCGCAACGTGTCTACGACTACCTGGGCGGCAATGCCATCGTCCCAGAGTATGGCGAGACCTGGGAGATTACTAAACAAGTGGTGAAAAAGATTTAAAATGAAAACCGCCCCGGAAAGGGCGGTTTTCATTTTGATTGTGAAAGAGTTAGACGACCTGCTTTGAGATGCGCTCGAAGATCTCTGGGCGCTCGGAGGCGAATTCAGCGAGGACCTTACGGTCGAGCTCAAACTTGTTCTTCTTGAGCTTCGCGATGAACGTGGAGTAGGACTTATGACCCAATTCGCGGACGGCAGCGTTGAGGCGAACGATCCAGAGCTGGCGAAAATCGGTCTTCTTGTCGCGGCGGTGGGCGAAAGCGTAGCGGCCGGCGCGCATAAGTGCCTCGTGAGCGAAGTTAAGCTTCTTGGAGCGGATACCGCGGTACCCCTTCGCGCGCTCGAGGATATTCTTGCGGCGCTTGTTGGCGATAATACCTCCTTTGATACGTGTCATACGAGTGTGATTACTAAAATTAATTACTTGGCACCAGTGCCGGGGAGGAAGCGGGCGCGCACTTTCGCAGTGAGCGAAAGGGTGACGGGACGACGCTTCGCATTACGAGTAGCACCGCTCGCTTTGGCATTAAAATGGTTCTGACCCTTCGCGCGCACCATCATCTTCCCTGTACGGGTCACACGAATTCTCTTTGAGTATGATTTATTAGTTTTCATTTTTTGGTGTGTCTTGCGGTTTGACCCCCATTTCCTTTTCCCGTTTCGCCTGCGCTATCAGGTCTCGTTCGATGACTCCTGCGAAGCCCTTGGGGCTTCTGGTGACGGGCTCGGCCAGCTTATAGGCGTACGGGATACGGACGAGGAACCTCTCGAGGCGTTCTTTGAGGAACTTCTCTTCCATACCCTTGTAGCGGCCTTTGAGGAAGAGCTCAGCGCGTACCCGGTGGCCCTCAGCGAGCCATTCGGCGGCCTTCCTGGCCTTGAGCGCCATATCGTTGTCGCCGGTCCCGACCTTGATCTGGACCTCCTTGGTCTCGGATATCTTGACCTTGGCTTTGGCTACCTTTTCCTTCTTACTACGCTCGTACTCAAATTTACCATAATCCATGATCTTCGCAATGGGCGGGACCGCCGAGGGCGAAATCTCGATTAAATCGAGTCCGGCGGTCTTAGAAGCGGCCAAAGCGGCCTCCAAGGAGAGAATACCGAGGTTTGACCCGTCAGCACTAATAACGCGCAACTCAGGCGCGGTAATTTCTTTATTAATGCGAATTCGTTCGTTAGCCACTGGAATTTCCATTAATATAGCATAAAAATGGCAGAGGACGCAAGGTCACTGCGAGAGCTGGCTCGGGGCGGACAGGACGATTTCGGCTTTGCCCTGGTACGAGGAGATTTTGCCGGTGAGGGTGACGACTTTTCCAGTGTAGCGGGAGAGGTCGCCAAATTTTTTTACGTCGTCAGCGAAAATGACCCCTGAGAAGGAGCAGCTCTTGTAGCTCGCACAGAAGTCGAGAAAGACCGTACCGCTCTTCGAGGTGTACGCCTCGACGAGGGTGCCACGTACGGAGGCGAGAGAGCCGACGTGCGCACCTGCCTCTGAGTAATCGATGGTGCCGATACTAACAGGCGCGG
>JAYUMM010000005.1:0-1674 GCA_043762685.1 bacterium
GTTTCGGCGAAGACGTCGTTTGTTGTTGCAGGAGAAGTAGCGGGATCGAAGCTTACCGTTGCTGAGGAGCTCGGTATTCCCGTTGTAAGCGAAGCGGACTTTCTTGAAAAATTGGCGGGATAGGAGTATTACTAATACGGATCCAAAACACGGGTCCAAAACCTAAAACGGGCACTGAGCCCATGAAGGAGTGCATGATGTGCGATTCAGACACCGCCCTCAGACCCGATGAATGGGATGAGGTGAAAGACCGCCTCTTGTCTCTTTTACAGGGGCCACATGGCGTCCGGCAGTTTCTTGCTGGCGACACCGACCTGGTTGTACAAAGGGTCAGCGTTCCTACACAACAACCCATCCAGAAACCCATCGGCGAAGCCGATCGTGGTGGGTTGTGGTGGGCGATACCTTGACTGTGCTGACGGCCTGTCCTTGGTTTATACCCTCCCGTTTCTCTGTCGACGTTGTTGGCAGGGTGGCGGGAGGTTCTTTTTTAACCTGGATTCCGAAATGGGAGAGAAAATGATACAGTGCAGCCATGGCGACGACTGAAGAAGTGAAGAAACTTGCGGCACTGGCGCGAATCACGGTTGATGACGCGGAGCTTACCGATTTTACGCGCGAATTTGACGCGATACTTGCGTATGTCGGGCAACTCGAGAAGCTTGACATAGCTCCCGAGTCGAAGAAAGAGACACCGGTATTGCGCAATGTGATGCGTGCCGATGAAAACCCGCATGTAGCAGGTGCATATACCGAGAAGATTGCGGAGCAATTCCCGGCAAAGAGGGGCGACGCACTCTCGGTGAAGCAAATAATTTCGCATGCATAAACCAAATGAAATGACGATCGAAGAAGCTGCCCGCGCGCTGCGTGCGGGTGAACTCACGGTGCGTGAGCTCTGGGATGCGTGTGTAAATGCGGCACATGCGAAAAACCCCGAACTGCACGCGTACCTCGAGATTTTTGATGCTGATGAAAGAGCAATCGATGCGGCACAAAAGCGTATTACTGCTGAAGGCGACCACGCCCCTCTACTCTGTGGTATCCCGCTTGCCATTAAAGACAATATTTTAATAGAAGGGAAGATAGCCAGTGCGGCATCAAAGATGCTTGCGAATTATCGCGCGACATATGACGCGACGGTTATTACGCGTTTGCGCGCGGCCGGCGCACTATTTGCGGGGCGAACCAATATGGATGAATTCGCTCTAGGCGGTTCGACCGAGAACTCGGCCTATGGGGTGACCAAGAATCCGCACGATCACTCGCGTGTCTCGGGCGGCACGTCGGGCGGCTCGGCTGCTGCGGTGGCAGCGCACCTCGCGATTGCTGCGCTTGGCACCGACACAGGCGGCTCAGTGCGCAACCCAGCAAGCTACTGTGGTGTCGTCGGTCTGAAGCCGACCTATGGTGCAGTCTCCCGTTCGGGTATCATTGCCGCCGCATCATCTTTTGATCAGGTGGGCCCGATTACGAAGTCGGTCGCCGATGCGCATATCCTTCTCGACACCATTCGCGGGCTCGACGCAAAAGACTCGACGACGATTCCAGAGGGCCTCTACCCAAAGAAGGCACAAGAAATAAAAACAATCGGTATTCCCACAAAACTGCTCGCCGAAGGTATTGATGCCGATACTCTCGTACAATTTTATGCGACGATAGAAAAACTCGGAT
>JAYUMM010000006.1:0-8521 GCA_043762685.1 bacterium
CGATAAAGGTCTGGAAGGCACCCCAAAGGAAGACGATAAACGCCACCGCGAAGAGCACCGGAACGATGATGTTGTTGATCGTATTGATAATAAATGAACCGACGTCTGCGAGATTATTTACCGCAGCGCTTGTCACGAGTGGCAGCGCAAATGCAGCGAGAGTACCTGAAGTAAGGGCGAAGAGTTTTTTCATAATATAGCTAAGTGAATAACGGGTTAATTGTAACGTTTTGGTGGGTAGGGTCAACTAGAACTCGCGCACTCGTGTGGACAAGAGTTTTACAGTTTTGGGTACGCGGGCACGTTGCCACTACTCCCCGATGCAGGCACGAGCGTGTCCTTGACGATATTCACGATCCCCCAGAGTGAAAGGATGATCACGAAGCCGATGACGCCCCACATCGCGAACTTGCGCCCTTCACCCTTATCACTTTCATTAGAGGCCCCGAGGATGAAGTATTTGAAGATACCCCAAAGAAAGACGATGAACGCGACTGCAATGAGGACCGGGACGAGATAGTCGTTGATGATGCTGACGATACTGTTCTTGTAGCCCGCGAGGTACATCATATTAATCGCACCACTACCGCCATTTGAAGACGGTGCTGCAGATCCCGCACCTGAACCTGCTCCACCACCCGCAGGTAAACCACCTCCACTTGGGCCAGGCACTGTCCCCGACACGCGTGTGTAGACACCATTATTGACTGAGTAACACTGACCATTGTCTTCTACGAGGGGTGCAGGGCAGCCACCAGACGTTGTTACTGGTTCTATAGTGGGCTGAACTGTTGGCGTATTAGTAGGATTTGGATAACAAACACTATCTCCCGGATCACAATAGCCAGAAGAACATTCAGAACTATTCTGACAGAATTCGCCGAGCGATTTGCTTTGTGCAAAAGCGAGAAGTGGCGCACCAAGAGAACCTGCAACAATAAGACCGAGAGCGAAATGAGAGAGTTTTTTCATATTTTAATACGATGTTGGGGTTGAAGGTGCCGAGACACCACCAAGACCGAACGTGGTTGCGACCACATTCACTAATCCCCAGAGTGAGATCATCACAACAAAGCCGATTACACCCCAAAGGATAAGCTTATGCCCTTCTGATACATCCTCACCGTGAGAGAAGATATACGTCTTGGCGACGCCATAGAGAAACACAATGAAGGAAACCGCGAAGAGGAGCGGTACCAAGACGACGTTGATGAGATAAATAATAGTCTGCGCGACGCCACAAATTGAGCTGCTACACGCAAGCCCTCCCGCACCGCCGCTGCCACCTCCCCAAGAGAAGCCGAATGAAGAATTGCCACCGCTCACACCGAAGAAGCCAGAGCTGCCAGAACTCCCGCCAATAATACTGGAGGCAGCGAAGGCGAATGTAGGGGCAAGTGCGATAGCGAAAATAAGAGCAGTACGGGTGATTGATTTCATAAATGTGGTTATGGTGGTAAGTATGACACGATATTAGCTCGGGGCTATACCGAGCGTGGATAACAATATATTAACGACTCCCCAGACCGAGAAGAGAAGCACCATACCGAGAATGCCCCATAGGATAAACTGCCGGCCCTCGGCACGCTTGGTCTCGTCGCCAGGATGCAGAAGAAAGGAGTCCACCACCCCCCAGATAAACATAAGGAATGCGAGTGCAAAAATAATAGGCACCACAATGGTATTGAGCACGCCGATAAGCCCTGTTGAGCCGCTCCCGATGAATTGTGCAAACGTCATATTACCTCCCTACCGAGAGCGCCTGAACGGTCGCTTGGATACCAACAGCTATTGCCTTGGCACCAAGGAGAATGAGCGCGCCAATGACGGTCCAGAGGAGTGCGTCGCGCGCCTTAGTGACCTCTCCTGGGTTACCACGAGCGATGACGAAGAGGAAGCCGACATAGACAAGCATCAAGATGATAACCACTGTCCCGACCTGAATCACGATATCGAGAATGCTGGTAAGAAATGAGTTGAGTGTCGCACCCGAGCCGAGCGGATTAATGAGAGTGATAGAGGTGCCGGAGTTCTGAATTGGCCCTATTCCTGGTGGAAGGTTACCGCTACCCCCCGTGCCTGGAGAAAGATTGCCGCCATTTTTACCATTCGTGGTGGTAGGTTGGCAGACTGGTGTGCCGTCGCCTAGAAAGCTGCATGTGCCCGAAACGCCCGAACTGGTTGTGCATACCTTCCCTGTCACACAAGCGGGCTGCGATGATGGTTGAGGAGGCGGTTCGTTACAGAAATAGACCGACGGAATAGCTAGACTGTTGAGAGTACACGCGTACGGACAATTTGATTGCTGAACACAAGTTAGCGAGTCTGCATAGGGCACATTGTAACGTACTTGTGATTTAAGGAAGCAGCCTGGGTTCCCCGTATCTGGATTAGTGGCACAGACTTCTGTCTGCTGGTTGCATGATATAAGTCCGAATATATGTTCGCACGAGCTGTAATTAAGAATATTCAGGGACATCGCGAGGGCCACAGGCGTGAGTGAGAAGAAAACAAGAGTGATGAGGATAACGTTGAGTGTTTTCATTGTTGGAGGTACGCCGTGAGCAACTGCTCGGCAGCGGCGAGTGCGGTATCGATACTCGAGCGGATAGATATCACATCCTCAATCATACCCGAGAAAACTTGGTCAGTAACATCAGCCGATGGGGACAGCCAACCCCGTGCATAGAGTGCTTCGCCGTAGGCGACCGTCGCGACCGGGTCTGGTGGCGTAATTGAGATTGCCGAGAACGTCACCGGCGCAAGACCAGTACTCACTGCGGCGGCAGTCTGTTGAGCAGATTGAGAGAGCAGTGATGCGATCTGGAACGCCCCTGTCGGGTTCTTGGCACCCCTCGAGGTCATAAAGGCGTAGATGACCCCATAGACACTCTTGGTCGAGGCGGTCGCTGGCTGCGGCACTGCCGTAACTGCGAAATCGAGATTTGGGTTCGCGGTGCGTAGCGAGCGGGCACGCGATGCATACCCAAGATAGAGCGTGAGATCACCGGTGAGGAACATTTGCTCAGAGTCGGGGAGCGAGGCGTTCCAGGTGTACGACACTTTAGAAGGGTCAGCGAATTGTGTGTAGAAACTGAGCACTGACTTCCCGGGCGGGACACCACTGTCAGCCCGTGCACCCAAATTCCCCACTGCCATACCGGTGGTTGAGAAGGTCGAGACCGGCACACCCGTCTGAAGGAATAATGTTGAGAGAATGCCGCGGGCACTCCGCACATTACTATAAGTGCCGAGCGCAATGAGTCCGCGCGTGATCTGCCGCGATGAGGTGAGAATGGCAATATTGGGGACGAGGCCAGTGAGTGCCTCCCATGTGCCGGGCGGCCGCGTAATAGCATTCGACGAGAGGATGGTGCGGTTCGAGAAGAGAACAAGTGGGTCGAGAAGAAAAGGGACGCCGTAATAGCCCTCGCCACCTGGTGCGGTAAAAATGTTTGCCTCGTCGACAAAAGTGCTCTGGTAGGTGCTCGCCGAGAGTGTTGAGAGTGGTATGGGAATGATGAGTTTTGCGAGCGACTTCAACTCTTCTTGTGACGCGAGAATGAGGTCTGGTGAGGCGTCGGTCGCGATGGCGGTCGCCAGATCATTCCCCAGCGTCTTCGCATTTTTCTCGACATAGGTCACATTCTTAAGTTCAGTATTGACCGGTGAGAGTGCGGTAAAGGTTGCTTCGATGTGTGCTTTCGGGAGCGTGCCCCAGATGAGTACCGGCCCCGCAGCATTTTTAGGCGTACCTTTATAGGTTGCAAAGACAAAGAGGCCAATAACCGCACCGAGACCGAAAACGCCCATCAGAATGCTCTGAAAGAGAGAGATTTTCATGGTGCCGTAAGAATTATACCGTAATGATGTGGGCCAGCACGGAACGACTTCACTTTATGGAATCCGCCATTAATAAAAAATCCTTCAGCCTCGTGCTCGGTGACGACCTGATTCGCCGCAGGGCCCATACCGCCATAGCTCCCAGCCCAATCGACCACAAGAAGCTTGCCTGCTGACTTGAGCACACGGCGAATCTCTGCGAGAAGCGTGTCGCGATCGGATATCTGGAAGAAAGTGTTCGCAAGAATTACCGCGTCGAGCGAGGCGTCGCGCAGGTGAGAGCCGCCAAGCTTTTCGATGTCGCCCCACACCGTTTCGATAATCGGCTGATGGTGCGCAAATGAATTGAGCCTTAGATGCTTGAGCACTTCTTCTTGTACATCAACGGCATACACTTTTCCCTTATTCCCCACACTCCCGGCAGCTGCGCGCGCATAGTGGCCCGTGCCGGCGCCAAACTCACCAACTTTCATTCCATCGCGTAAAGCAAGTTGCAACACATTCTCCCGTGGAGAACTAAACGAGGCGGTCATATGTATAAAATACCATGCGCGAGCCGCTCCGGCCCGCGCAATAAACAGTCTCTATAACAATGACACGAGCCGTTTTCCTTTCAGGGGCGGCTCGTTCTTGCGTTCGACACCGCACTACAGTGCGACCATCGAGGCGATCGAGTCGCCCTCGCGCATTTTCATAATGCGCACGCCCTGGGTTGCACGTGAGAGGAGCGAGATTTCAGCAACGCTTGTGCGGATCACCTGGCCTTTCTTCGAAACGACGACAAGCTCTTCATCTTCGAGATTCCCCGAGACGATTTTGGCGCCGATGATTTCGCCGGTCTTGCTCGTTACCTCGGCAGTTTTGATACCCGAGCCACCACGTCCCTGCACTTTGTATTCGCTCATCTTGGTGCGTTTTCCGTAGCCCTTACTCATAATCACAAGGAGCGATGCGTCTTTCGCCTCTGCAGGAATCACCTCAGCCGAGACCACTTTGTCACCCTTCTTGACGCTCATGCCACGCACGCCGCCGGCCGTGCGACCCATCTCACGTACCTCTTCTGCCTCAAAGCGAATTGACTGACCTTTAGAGGTCACAATCGAAACCGTGTCGGCGCTGCCGGCGAGATTTGCGGAAACGAGTGTGTCGCCTTTCTTCAAGCTAATCGCGATGATGCCCGAGCGACGCACGTCGGCAAAGCTCTTGGCCGCGACACGCTTTACCACACCTTCTTTCGTTACAAAAACAACCGACGAGGCCTCGAGTGCGGCTCCCTTTGGCACCGCCAGTACGCCCGTCACTGACTCGTCGCCTGCGAGCGGCAAGAAGTTCATAATGCTCTTCCCCTTTGTCGCACGACGCCCTTCAGGGATCTCATACATCTTAAGCTGATACGCTTTACCAAAGTTGGTGAAGAAGAGGAGGTCGGAATGTGCGTTCGTCACGAGGAAGTGCGTCACGATATCTTCTTCTTTCGTCGCAATGTCGACCACGCCGACGCCGCCTCGCTTCTGGCGACGATACTCAGCCGGGTTCGTGCGCTTCACGTAACCACCCTCGGTGAGCACGAGCATCGACTCTTCGTCTGGGACCAAGTCTTCGACAGAAATGTTCTGTACGCCACCCTTCACGATTCTCGTGCGACGATCATCGCCATACTTCTCCATGAGCTCGACGAGCTCTCGCTTCACCACCGCCATGATTTGCTTAGCAGAAGAGAGAATTTCTTTGAGCTTTTTGATGAGCGCCTGTACTTCAGCGAGCTCGTCTTCAAGCTTCTTGCGTTCCAGGCCGGCAAGCTTAGAGAGACGCATCTCAAGGATCGCTGCCGCCTGGAGTACTGAAAACGCGAACCTCTTTTGGAGCGCCAAACTTGCCGATGGCACATCGGTTGCCTTTTTAATAATCGCAATGACTTCATCAATATGGTCGAGTGCTTTGCAGAGCCCGAGGAGGATATGCTCACGCGCTTCGGCCTGGCGCAGATCAAACTCGGTGCGGCGCTTCACCACTTCTTGGCGGTGGGTGAGGAAGTGCCCCAGCATCCCCGAGAGCGAGAGCATCTCGGGCACGCCGTCGACCAGCGCAAGCATGTTGTAATGGAAGGTGCTCTCGAGCTCAGTCATCTTATAAAGTGCATTAAGGACAGCCTGCGGGTGCGCGGTGCCCTTAAGCTCGACAACAATGCGCACGTCGGGCATCCCCTTCTCGTCACCCGCCGACTCGTCGCGCAGGTCGCGGATACCCTCAAGCTTTTTCTCTTGTACCAAATCAGCGATACGGACGATAAGCTCGCTCTTGTTCACGCGATACGGGATCGATGTAATGATGATCTTGGTGTCTTTTTTACCGTCATCAACGATCTCGGCTTCGCCACGCACCACCACCGGCCCCTTTCCACTGCCGTATGCATGTTTGATGTCAGTCTGACTAAAGGCGACGCCGCCCATCGGGAAATCGGGACCCTTCACAAACTGAAGCAAGTCGTCAGTCGTCGCGTCAGGGTTTTCAATCAAGTGAACGGTGGCAGCGACCACCTCGCGGAGATTGTGGGGTGGGATATTGGTCGCCATACCAACCGCAATACCAAGTGTGCCATTGAGGAGCAGGTTCGGGAGCGCTGCGGGCAAGACTTGTGGCTCGTCGCGGGTCGCATCGTAGTTGGGCACCCACGAGACGGTCTCTTTATCGAGGTCTGCGAGCAGAGACTCGGCGACCCGAGAGAGCTTAGCCTCGGTGTAACGCATCGCCGCCGGAGAATCGCCGTCGATCGAGCCGAAGTTACCCTGTCCAAGCACCAGTGGGTACCGGTGTGAGAACTCCTGCGCCATTTTGGTCATGGAGTCGTACACCGCAATATCACCATGAGGGTGATACTTACCGAGCACGTCGCCGACCACCAGTGCCGATTTGCGGAACTTTGCACCGGGGAAGAGCCCGAGCTCTTTCATCGCGTAGAGAATGCGGCGGTGCACCGGCTTCAAGCCATCGCGCACGTCTGGCAGAGCACGTGCCGTAATCACCGACATCGCATAGTCGACATACGACGTGCGCATCTCGCTCACGATCGACTGATCGATAATATTCGCCATTTTTACAGGCGCTTCGCCTTTTTGCTCTTTCCTAGCCATGGGTTATACGGTACTCCTGGTGCTATTAAAACGGTAGGATCGTCGGCTCAGCCTTCTTCTGCGCTGAAATCGTCGGGCGCACATCAACCACATCAATATGCGGGACCGTTACGGTCACGGTCTCGGGCGCTGCAGCAGCAGCGCCCGCAAGAAGTGAGGTCCCCGCCGCCGCACTGGCGGTAACACTTCCCTGTCCTGTACTATCAGCAAACGAAGAACCGGCAATGGCGAAGCTGCCAAGCGAAAGACTCCCGACCAGCCACACTAGCGCGACCAGTGCGGTGCCTGCTCCTGCAACAGAAAAAGCGACACGCTTGCGGATATGGTGAGGCTGGCTCTTCACGTGCTTGATGTGGTGAGAGAGAGATTTCATAGTCTACGGGGTTATCACTAGTATACTCCCGTCGCGACCAATCAGATCCTTTTTCTTCAACGTCAATTTGTCGACCGTCTCACTGCCATTGCCAGCTTCTTTGAGAAATGCTTCGAGCGACTTCGGTGCGCCGATGCCGCTCCAGTGCATCGGGATAATAATTTTTGGCTCGAGTGACACCGCGAGCTCATGTGCTTTTGCACTCGTGAGTACGCCATCGCCACCAACCGGTACAAAGAGCACATCGATCTCATCAATACTCTCGCGCGCCTCGCTTGAAAGCGAGGCATCAGCGAGTGCGCCAAGATGCACGAGCATCATATCTTCGAGCTCGACCGAGTACACAGTATTGACCGCACTCTCTTGCCCCTTCTCAAGCCCATACGAGCTGTGCGAGAGGAACCCTTGGATCACCACGCCCGCGCGCTCGTATTCGCCGGGGCCGGTAACAGCAAACGGTACTTTATCGCCGTACGTCACCTCCTCGATACCATTCATATCAGGATGATTGCGCGAGACGAGTGCAATGTCTGCACCAAAGCGCACCGAGGGGAGCGAGCCGGCTTTGGCGATAGGGTCGAAGACGATAGTAAGATCGCCAAGGGTCACCTTAAAACACTGCCCGCCGTGGTGAGTAATAACCATAATAGTGATTATATTTTAGCACGAAAACACCTATTATGCACCCCAAAAATGGGGCGGCATTATAAATAATAAAAGGTCTAATATGAACCACACTGAGCGCCCGCGCGAGAGTCGGGCGTGCTCGCGGAGAAGTCATTTCGCATCGTGACCATGAAAGGATCAGCTGTGAACATAAAGGCCCACCCGCTGTAATTGGCTCGAGGCCCGCGTACGACACGCGGGCCTCGATTATTTTATTTCTGTACTATTTGTGCTATAGTCCATCCGTTGCGTATCTAGTAGGGATCGAATAACCCTTACTGTCGTAAGACAGTAACACCGGTCCCGAATCCGATACCATTTTTAAATATATGTCTGAAGAGAAATCTGAGGCGAAGGTCAAGGCCATCCCGCTGCCGACTATTCATTTATCTGAAGGTCACCCGATGGCAGACCTTATTGATTCTATCCCGACCCCACCATCCTTGGGCGACCTCGTCGAGGGTACAATTATCGCTATTAGCCGCGGACGCGTTTACATCGACCTGCC
>JAYUMM010000007.1:0-1308 GCA_043762685.1 bacterium
GCAGATCTAGCCGCCCGCCAACATAAATGGAAGATGCGACTCGTGTATCTCGACAGCATAAGCGATAAATTTATGACGATTGTCGATGCACTTGACCGATTCGAAACACTCTTGAAGCTTGATAAGTTAGAGGGTGCAGAGGCTTATGCGAATCAAATGAAAGATAACCCGATGCGGCCCGATCACCGCTTTCGTTTTGCAAAAATGTTGAAAGAACTAAAGTCGAAAATTAAATATAAAATTATTACCGAAAAAGAATACGACGAATTTCAAAATTACGTTGAAGATTACAGAGCTAAAAACGGCGACCCCGTACGCCCCGATTTTTGCGAACCGAAGGTAAAATAAATTTATTTTCCGATAGGGCGGGCGGGTACTCCGCCATAAACACTTTGTGCCGGCACGTCTTTGTCGACGAGGCTTAGGCTGCCGATAGCGGTTTGTTCGCCGATGGAGACTCCGCATAAAACGACAGAATTGACGCCGATAAAGCAGCCCGATTTGATTACAACCGCAGCCGTCTTTGACGGAATTCGGCTTTGCAGTGGGTGATCAGTGTAGCCGACATTTGTGTGGGTGAGAATGATCGAGCGCTCTGCAATCGTCACTTGGTCACCGAGATGAATGGGTGCAGCTAAATCAAACATGACCTCATTGCCCAAGAAACAGTCATTGCCAATTTGTAAATTGCTAAAAGTGCCGCGGTAAAAGTTGAAAAACTTTATGGAGTGAATGACGGTGTTTTTGCCGATTTTTGCTCCGGCTATTTTTAGAAATGCCGTGCGAAGTGGGGGGTAGGGTAGGCAGCGAAATACCAAATAGACCAAAGGCCAAACTAAGAATCGAAAAGCTTTGCCGTATCCAATTGCCGTGAGCGCCTTCATTCAAATATTCTCAGCTGTAATGCGGCTCATTTCAATTGATAATTGACCTGGGCCGAGTGCTATTGACCCGAAAATGCCAATCTACTAACCTAAAGATATGGGGCAAGGGCTACGATTTTCTCTTATTTTGCCGTGTTATAACGAAATTGAACACATCGCCGGGTCGCTGGCGAAGATTCAGAAATTTCTAAGCTATGTCTTTAATGACGGCGAATATGAAATCGTTTTGATTGATGACATGAGCCGCGACGGCACGCGCGAATGGTTAAAAAAGTTAAACAGCCCGAATATTCGCCTGCATTTCAATGAAAAAAATATGGGTCGTGGTCAAACTGTTAAGGCCGGCCTCAAAATGAGTCGAGCGGCGGCGGTTGGCTTTATGGATATCGACTGCGAAGTGGCTGAATATTATTTGGCAAAATTC
>JAYUMM010000008.1:0-2417 GCA_043762685.1 bacterium
GTGCCACCTGCCATTTATCTCATAATCAACGCGGTGACCGGTGAAGCAGAAGAGAAGCACTACTGGGATCTTCGCTTTGAACAGAACGCCGCTATGCAAGAAGTAGAAGGAGAAAAAGAGTTAGAAGCAATTTTGCGGGATTCAGTTGAGCATCACCTCTTGAGCGATGTACCACTCGGGGCTTTTCTCTCGGGTGGGGTTGATAGTGCGCTCATTGTGGGAGCTATTCGCGCCATTCACCCCACGGGTGAACTGCGCACCTTCACGATAGGGTCGAAAGAAATAAATGAGTTTGCCGAAGCGCGCGAGCAGTCTGATGCGCTCCATACCACGCACACCGAAATCGTACTCGACCCCGACGAATATTTCGCGAAGCTTCCGCGCATTGCATGGCACTTCGACGAGCCGGTCGCCGACCCAGCGGCAATCGCGCTCTACTTTCTAGCGCGCGAAGCAAGTAAACACGTGAAGGTGGTGCTGTCGGGCGAGGGTGCCGACGAGCTTTTTGGTGGGTACGGTATTTATCGTGAGCCCTACTCTTTTGCTAAGTTTGAGAAGCGTGTACCAAAAATTTTGCGCTCTTGCCTACTCCTCCTCACCAAGCTCCCGATTCACTTCCGTGGGATGAACTTCCTTCGCCGTTATCAAAAGTTGCTTGCAGACCGGTATATTGGGAACGCGTATATTTTCTCTGACGCTGAAGCGAAGAAGATTTGGCGCGGGAAGCCTCACGCGCGATTGAGTCTCAATCCGCTCTATGAGAGCGCGAAGGAGTGGTCAGACCCGACCCAGATGCAGTACGTCGACATCCATCAGTGGCTCCCGGGCGACATCCTCGCGAAGGCCGACAAAATGACTATGGCACATTCGCTCGAGCTGCGCGTACCATTTCTCGATATGAAAGTGGCGAATTTCGCGCGGACCATCCCTGATGATTTGAAATATAAAGATGGCACGGCAGGCAATGCAAAATATCTCTTGCGTAAGGCGGCGAAGGCGTTTGTGCCACCCACCACTCAAAAGCGTAAGAAGCTTGGCTTCCCTATACCGCTGGCAGAATGGCTGCGCGCCCGTACCGACTGGCAGGAGAAACTCCTCACCCATCCGTTCCTTATAGAGCGTTTTGATATGGGTCTGATGAAAGAGCTCGTGAATGATCATGTTTCGGGAGCGCGAAACAATGCCCGCAAGCTCTTTATTTTTATGATGCTTGCAGCGTGGCATGACGCGTACTTCACCGATGCACTCACGCGTCTTCCATAATATGGCCATCGCACGCAGAGGGAGCACGTTTGATCCGTCTTCTCCAGAGCCGTTTAAGGTAAGTCGCTCCAAAATTGATCTCTTTGTTGAGTGTCAGCGTTGCGCCTATCTCGATATGCGTCTTGGCGTAAAGCGACCGTCAATGCCTTCTTTTACACTTAATAATGCGGTCGATGAGCTCTTCAAGCGTGAGTTCGACATTCATCGTGCAGCAGGGAGTAAGCACCCTCTCATTGAGAAGTATGGGCTTGATGCGGTGCCCTTTGACGACCCACGGATGGAGGAGTGGCGCGACGCACTACGGCGTGGCATTGCCTACTTGCATGAGCCGACCAATATCCTCGTGCGTGGTGGCATTGACGATGTGTGGGTCACGCCGACTGGAGTGTTGATTATTGTGGACTACAAAGCGACCAGTAAGAAAGTAGGGCCAAGTACCGAAGACGACCTTTATGATGCGTACAAACGTCAGCTCGAAATCTACCAATGGCTTTTTCGTAAAAATGGTTTTGCCGTGTCGCCGACAGTGTATTTTGTGTATGCAAACGGTAAGTCAGATAAAAAAGCGTTTGATGGCAAGCTCGAGTTCGATATCGAGCTCATCCCCTATACCGGGAGCGATACGTGGGTTGAGGGAGCGGTGTATGACTTGAAGAAGATGCTAGTGAGCGACGATATTCCCGCAGTCGGTACTTCATTCGGTGGTGGGCCTTGCGAGCACTGTACGTATCGCGAAAATGCGGGCAAAGTACTTCTCGCGCTCCATACCAAAAATAAACCCCAGCGCCAGGATGGGGTCCCGACCGAAACGTCGGGAGAGAAATAGCCTATGCAGAGCTCATTTGCCGATCGGGTGAGAGATGCAGTGCGGCAAATACCGAGAGGCGAGACGCGTTCGTATAGCGAAGTGGCTGCGGCAGTGGGGCACAGGGGCGCGGCACGTGCAGTGGGTACCGTGATGAAAAATAACTTTGACCCCACCGTACCTTGTCATCGTGTCGTGAAGAGTGATGGATCGCTCGGAGACTATAATCGTGGTGGACCAGAGAAAAAGAGAGAGCTCCTGCACTGCGAAGGCGCGGAGGGCTTCTAATATACGAAAGTGAAGATCGAGCCCTCATGGAAGGAGCACTTGCAGGGCGAATTTGCTCAGG
>JAYUMM010000009.1:0-4949 GCA_043762685.1 bacterium
ATCCCCATGCTCCCGCACATTCTCTCGACCGATCTCTGCTCGCTCAATCCTAATCAAGATCGCCTGGCTGTTTCGGCAGTCTTCACGCTCGATGCAGACGCGAACATCACCAACGAATGGTTCGGCGAGACGGTCATCCACTCCGACCGCCGCTACACTTATGAGGATGCCCAGAAGACTCTTGACGCGGGCTCGGGCGACCTCCATGCTGAGCTCTCGACACTCCATGATCTCTCGAAGAAAATCCGTGCGCGTCGCCAAGTGAAAGGCGCGATCGAATTTGATACCGCTGAGGTAAAAGTAGAGCTCGACGCTACTGGTAAACCAATCGCTGTCCACCTGAAGGAACGTAAGGCAACCAACCTTCTCATCGAAGACTTCATGCTCCTGGCAAACGAGGCGGTCGCGAAGCACCTCGCAAAGCTCACCAGTAGCGGCGGCCCCCACTTTCAGTCGCTCTACCGCATCCACGACGAGCCCGACTCTGACCGTATCGAGAATCTCACTCACCTGCTCTTGGTGCTTGGCTACCACTTAAAGACAGCAGGGGGT
Source organism: bacterium (assembly GCA_043762685.1). Taxonomy (GTDB): domain Bacteria; phylum Patescibacteriota; class Minisyncoccia; order Phycocordibacterales; family Phycocordibacteraceae; genus C7867-001. Next base: position 553 of record JAYUMM010000009.1, read on the forward strand.
AAGGTAACTGGCGCAGAGCTCAACAAACTACTCGAAGCGGTCAAAGGGAAACCAGAGGAGTATTTAATCAAGATGGCGACACTGCGCTCGATGAGTAAAGCGGTCTACACCACGCGTAATATCGGCCACTTTGGTCTCGCATTCGATTTCTATACCCACTTCACCTCGCCGATACGCCGCTACCCCGACCTCATAATCCACCGATTAGTAAAGGCACACAGCGGCGGCGACCCTATCACACCGGGAGAAATGCAAGAGTTTGACGCGCTCGCAGTGCACGCTTCTGAGCGCGAGGTGTCGGCCGCCGATGCCGAGCGTGATTCTGTTAAAATGAAGCAGGTTGAATTCCTCGCCGAGAAAGTGGGGCAGGAGTTTGACGCCGTTATCTCGGGCGTCACCGAGCGCGGACTCTACGTCGAAGAGCAGACGACCCATGCCGACGGTATGATCAATATCCGCGTCCTCGGTGAGCTCCCCGGCCAGACTCCTGACTATTTTGAATACGAAGAAAAACAGTATCGCCTAATCGGTCGCCGCACCAAGAAGAGCTACCAGCTCGGTGACCCCATAAAAGTAAAACTTATCGCTGCCCGCATCGCCGAAAAAGAGTTGGATTTTATTCCGGTGTAACCATTTCTCGATGAGAAAACAACGTGGAGGCAAGTCCTCCACGTTGTTTTATTTTGCGACGGCGACGGCTTCCTCAAATTTTAATGACAATAGTTTCGAGACGCCATCGCCGCCCATCGTAACGCCATAGAGAATGCTTGTGCGACTCATCGTCTCGCGGTTGTGCGTGATGACGATAAGCTGACTCTTCTTCGCCAAATTCTCGATCATGTCGCCGTAGCGGCGACTATTGGCTTCGTCGAGAGCCGCATCGGTCTCATCGAGAATAAGGAATGGTGGTGGGTTGACCTGACTCATCGCGAAGATGAGCGCAATACTCGTAAGCGCGCGCTCACCACCGGAGAGCTGCATCAAGGAACGTACTTTCTTCTTCGGCAAGTTGACTGCAATCTCGATACCCGCACGCTCTTTCTCCTTCGGCATTTCGTCACTACGCTCTTCAGCGAGATCATCAGACTCTTCTTCTTCGGGCTCCTCAAGTACGAGTCGTCCGCTCCCGCCGCCAAACATAAGTGCGAAGTATTCATTAAATGACGCATTTACCTTCGCGAGTCCTTCTGAGAAGTACTTTGCGAGTTCTGTATCCAAATCATGTATGAGTGCGCCAAGACCCGCGGCCGACTTCGCCAAGTCTTCGAGCTCACTCGCGAGAAATGCCTCACGCTCTGAGACTTCTTTGTGTTCTTGGAGAATCTCTTCGCCGGCCCCACCCGCTTCTTCAAGCCGGATCTTCATACGCTCGAGTGAGTGCTCTCGACTCTCTTGCACGGCACGCTCCTCTTCGGACACACGTTCGAGCGGCGTGTACGAGAGCACGGCGGTACCCGCGATCGCGAGCACCTCACCTTTATTACGCTCAAGAGAGTCAGAGAGGAGTTTCAGCTCGTACTCGCGCGCCTGCGCCTTCGCAATAACCCCCTCCTCGTGCGCCTTGCTCTCTGCCGATTCAAGAATGCGACGACGAATATCGCGCCCCGTCTCTTCGAGTGCAACCATTGCCTCGCGGGAACGTGAGCGCGCCACTTCGGCTTTCTCGAGCGTCACTGAAGTTGCGGTGTACTTTTGAGTGAGTACAGTATGCTCTTGCTCGAGCTTGGCCGCCGCATCTTCTTCTTCGGTGAAGCGTTCGGTATTGGGTGATCCGTAACGGATAAAAAAAAGCTGTACGACGCGTTTAATCGAGTCGAGTGCCGCAATGACTGACTGCACCGTACTACCTGCACGCGCCACTTGGTTCTCGACTTCAGCATGCAATGCCTCGAGCTCTTCATAGGCAATTTTTGCGTACGGGTTGCGCGCCACTGCGGCAGCACGACGCTTCACCTCAGCAAGAGCGCCCTCGACACGCCCGATCTCGCGCGAGAGCGCCGCGCGTGCAGCCGAGAGCTCTGAAACTTCTCGTTCTGCTTTGCGCAATGCATCGGTGCGCATAATCGTTTCGTGGTCGGCGGTCTTCGGGTCGGCGACACGCTCGAGCTCAGTACTCACTACCGCGAATCGCTCTTTGGCGTCATGCAATTCAGCGGCAGTCGACACCTTCTCTCGTGCGATATATGCGTCTTCGATGGCAAAATAGGTCTGCGCAAGACTGGTGAGATCGGCGCGCAGCACATCTGCACGCTCGATTTTCTTTACTTGACTATCGAGAAAGCGCAAATGTGGTGCAAGCTCGCGCCGGAGCGAATTAATCTGCGCGATATTGTCTTCAGTCTTTATGAGCTTACGAGCCGCTTCTTGCTTCTTAAACTCATACAACTTGAGCCCGAGCGCGTCTTCGAGTATTGCGCGACGATCCCTTGGCGACGCAAGCAGAATGCGATCTGCTTCACCCTGAGAAATAATATGGTGACCCGTATCGCCGATATTGGCAGTCGCCAGAAGCTCTTCAATATCGCGAAGCCGCACTCGCGAGCCGTTAATCGAATACTCGCTCGTGCCGTCGCGGTGCACCACGCGCTCGATCATCACCTCATCGAAGTCAATTTTGAACTCTCGTCGGGCATTGTCGAAGACAATCGCGACTGCGGCACGGTTGGCGCGCGGCACGGTATGAGAACCATTAAAGATTAGATCTTCAGCGCGCTTACCGCGCATGCTCTTCATCGACTGCTCGCCGAGCGCAAAGCGGAATGCTTCGGCGACATTACTCTTGCCCGAACCGTTTGGCCCCACGACCGCAGTCGTCGCATTCGAAAAATCCAAGACGGTCTTCTTGGCGAACGACTTAAATCCAACGATCTCGAGTCGCTTTAACATTAGTCTCTATTGTAGCAAATGAAAAAGGGAGATTACGACCACTTCATCGCACCCAGTGCAGCAACAGCGGCGGATTGTTCAGCTTCTTGTTTGCTTTGCCCTTCTCCCCGCGCGATTTCGGCGGTACCGATGAAGACCCCAACCGTGAAGAGCTTGGCGTGGTCGGGCCCGTCTTCTGATAGAGTTTTGTACTCGGGCGTAATCCCCTTCTTCTCTTGGGCTATTTCTTGAAAGCGACTCTTGGCATCTTGGTAGCTGCGCTTCTCGATAATGCCTTCTATTTTATTAAAAAGATTCCGCGCAATAAACACTTCGGCAGCAGCGAACCCTTGGTCAAGATACACCGCACCGATAATCGCCTCGAGTGCATCAGCGAGAATCACATCGCGCGCACGCCCCGTGTCTTTTGATTCGCCTTTGGAGAGAAGGAGAAAATCATTGAGGCCGATTTTCTGTGCACTCTCCGCAAGTGAGACGGTATTCACAATTGCGGCGCGATACGCCGTGAGCTCACCTTCGGGCTTTGCCGGGAATTTTTTATAGAGAAAGTCGGTCGTCGCGAGCTCAAGCACAGCGTCACCAAGAAACTCGAGGCGCTCATTATGGGCGCCGGCGTAATCACGATGCTCATTTAAATATGAACGGTGCGTGAGCGCTTCGACAAGGAGGTCGAGATTCGAGAATAAGAGACCGAGCTGGGCTGCGCAGGAAGAGATATCGGGCATAGCAAAAGTTGGTAGTGGGTAGTATGTCGTTGGTAGCCAGAAAGTCAACTACGCGTGACCCGACTTATCGAGGAGCTTTTGTACCGCTGCGGTCACGATTGGCAGCATATCGTCATAGAAATTGAGGTCGATGATGTCTTGCAGACGGAACCATTTCGCGTCATCGAGACCACCCTTCCCTTGCTGGAGTTGCAGGGGCTCAAATTCGGCCTTCGCGAGAAAGTAGACTACGTGCTTCCTGTATTTCCCGCGCTCGGGGTGCGAGGCAGTGTACTCGTTCTCGCCGATCTTTTCTTCGATGACAATGTCGAGACCTATCTCTTCTTTTATTTCTCTGATGGTCCCCTCTTCGGCCGTCTCTTTTTCAATCGTAGGGTTGTCACCAATTTTGCCTTTTGACAGGGTCCAGTGGCCAAAGACATCATGCACGAGCGCAAGATAAAACTGGCCATTGTGCTTACAGTAGACGACAGCACCACCGAGTCTCTGGAGCGGCATATCCTCGTAGCGCACTTTAGTGCTCGACTTCTTCGCACCCTGCTCCTCCTTCCCGGGCTCACCGAGCTCTTTGTACACCGCACCGAGTACTCCGTTTACAAAGCGCCCGGAAGAATCTCCACCGAATGTCTTTGCGAGCTCGATCGCCTCATTGATAGCAACTTTCGCAGGCACCTGAGAGCGATCAGCAAAAAGGAGCTCGTAGAGCCCGAGACGCAAGATGTTGCGGTCAATAGGAGCGATACGCTCCAATGGCCACTCGGGAGCAGCCTTCTCAATGACCGTATC
>JAYUMM010000010.1:0-1642 GCA_043762685.1 bacterium
CATTTCATCGGTAAATAGCATTCAATCTGAATATGAAAAATTGCTTGAACTTGTAACGACCGGTGACCTTGTGAAAATGTCACAAAAATCGACGATGAACGGCAAGATCAATGCTGAAGATTTCTTCAAAGCCATTAACGACGTTAACGAACAAATCAATTTAACTCGCACTCGCATGAATGCTTTGGCAAGTGTTAATCAACAGACATTGCTAACGGCAGCAACTGTTAACGATGGTAAAAACACGCAAACTTTACCGAATTTCGGTCAAGTAAACTTTAAGCCGATTCTTGATATGTTCACGGCCAATATTGAAGCCTTGAAACAGACTGCCAATAACTTTCCGATGGTGGTTCAGTTTCCGGGTTCAGGTGTGCCTGAAATTATTAAGTCGGGCTCAGGCTCAACTTTAAACCCGACTTTTACAAATCAACCGTTATTGTCGGGCGAGCAAATTAAAGACTTTCAAAAGCAAGCTGCTCTTTTGCGTAGCAACCAACCGATTTTGAGTTCAATTAATAACCACGGTATGCAAGTGCGAAGCCTCATTCAAAATTTTATTACTATTTACGGTACTGAGCGCCGCTATGCTAATCGTAACGACGCTGTAGAAATTCAAGAACAAGGTAAAGGCAATAAAACTGTACTTGCTGGCACCCAAATCGAAGATTACTACAAACGCCGTGATAAAGATTTTAAAGATATCGTCGATGCGTTTTGGGAGCGTTCATATTTACGTCTTAGCTATGGCGTTCAAATCGGCGCAGTACAAACAAGAAACTACCTTCCGCAAATGTTGAATATGGAGAAGTTCACTCTTGAGACTGAAACGCTACGCGGTCTTCGTCAAGAATTAGCGATGGATAACTCTGATCTTATCGTCGCTGCTAAAAATGCTATGAACATTTTAAAAGTTACTGACGCTCGCTCGGCAGAAATTTTTGGCGATAAATCAGCTAATTCAATTTTAATGAAATTGAACTCTTTCATGACTTTCGTGGGTGGCCGTCGTGCTTCTGCCGAAGCCATTTGGATGATCATGCAGCTCGTAGCTGCTGATATTAAAGAAGAGCAACTCGTGCAAACTGGCAAACTTGAAGACCTACATGATCTTTATGTTGTTCGATATCAAGCTAACGACGCTTCTAAAAAATATTATACTGGCATTAAATGCGCCATCGACGAAGATCTTCAAGATGACGACACCTGTGTCGAGTTAGCAAAAAGCAACCCGTACTCTGCTGGCGTATTCGGCGGCGGCTCAGGTCAATCTATTCGTAACCAATTCATCGCTTTGAGTAACGATCTTAAAGAAATGACAGCGAAAATGGATCAAGCTAACAACATTATGAGACAAGTTCGCGCCGCAATGTCGAGCCAAAAGGCATTTCAAGCAACTTTAAATCGCCGCAAAGGTCTGTAATTAAAATTTGAATTATCTTTGGGGGCTTCGCAAAAAGCGAGGCCCTTTATTTGTCTAACTGAGGATACTCATGAAAAAAATATGGCTTAGTTTACCAATTCTTGTGTTGATACTTTCGAATGTTTCTGTCGCGGGCAACCGCAGCGAGCAGACCATTGAAGGCAACTCTGGTTTATGGCAGACCATCGTTGATTCGCAACATCGCGGCGACATTCAAAC
>JAYUMM010000011.1:0-4583 GCA_043762685.1 bacterium
TGTTCAGTGTCGGTGATCATTGCCGCGCGAAATGAGCACGGCAATATTAAGCAGTTGGTCGAGCGCATTCCAGACTTCTCTTCGGCACTTGAAATCATTTTTGTTGAAGGGGGGTCGTCTGACGGAACGTGGGAAGAGATTCAAAGTGTTGTACAAGCAACACCCGAAAGGAGAATTGTTGCGGTACAGCAGACGGGAAAAGGGAAGTGGGATGCGGTTGAAAAAGGGTTTGGAGTTGCGACCGGCGAACTCCTAATAATTCTCGATGCGGATATGACGGTGCTCCCTGAAGATCTCCCGCGCTTCTACCATGCCTATCTTGATGGGCGTGGAGAATTTATAAACGGGTCGCGACTCATTTACCCGATGGAGCTGGGGGCGATGCGTTTTCTCAACAAGCTCGGGAATCTTTTCTTTGCTACACTGATTTCGACGATCGTTCGTCAGAGAGTCACCGATACGCTCTGTGGCACCAAGGTGCTCCGAAAGTCAGATTGGGAACGTATTAAGGCGTTGCGAGAGCGGTTCCAAATCCGAGATCCGTTTGGTGACTTTGAACTCTTGTGCGGCGCAGCGTGGCTCAATCTCCGCATTGTTGACTTACCGGTGCGGTATCGCGAACGCAGGTACGGGACGACGCAGATTAATCGGTTTCGTGATGGCTGGCTGCTTCTTAGATTGTGTGCGAGTGCGTGGTATCACTTTCGATTCATAATATAATCTTTCACTATGTCATTATCACTTGGAGCCCTTATTGCGCTGGTCGCATCGTCAGCATTTGCCGTGCTCAGTCAGACGCTTTTCAAACAAGCGACGAACGTAGTTACGGTGAATGGGAATGCTCCCACGTTTGTCGCGCGTTTTATGGAACTTCTCTTGATGCCGAGTTTTCTGATTGCGCTGTTTTTCTACGGTGTCGCATTTGTCATTTGGGTGTGGTTATTATCGAAAAGCTCTCTCTCTATTTTATATCCCATCGGACTCTCTCTGAACGTCGTATTAGCACTAATCTCAGCACACTTCTTTCTGAAAGAATCAATTACCCTGCTCCAGATTGGGGGTATTGTCGTTATTATTATTGGCATATTTATTATTGCCCGATAACGCATGAAAACAGTGAGCGTTTTTTTTAAGAATATTGAGACCATCACCTGGTGGCTTTTTGGTGCAGGATTCCTTTCGCGCCTTCTCTATGTGGGGTACCTGTATTCGCTTGGTGGGGTAGCAGCAATGGGTGGAGCTGATCACTCGCAGTATCAGGCGCTCGCGACAAATATCGCGATGCACCACGTATTCTCACTCAGTGCAACCGCCCCCTTTATTGCCGATGCTCTACGGACGCCCGGGTACCCGCTCTTCCTCGCACTCTCGTTTCTCCTCACGGGAGGATTTTTTCTAGCGGCTCTCGTGCAGGTATTTCTGGGTGCGTTTGTGCCAGTAATGATTCGCAAAATTGGTATGACCATCGGGCTCACAAGTCGCACCGCCACGATCGCTGCGATCGTGGGACTGCTTGATCTCAACTTTCTTGCGAATACGGCAAGTATACAGACCGAAGGGCTTTTTATGCCGCTATTTCTTTTTGCACTCCTGTATGCGCTCCGAGCACTCCCTCATGTCTCCTATCGGCAAGCAAGTATTCTTGGTTTTTTATTCGGAGTTCTCGCTCTCATACGACCGGCGTTTTTGTATGTGGGAGCAGGGTTCTTTGTGGTATTCGCACTCATGCATTTCTCGCAGATAAAGAAAACTATTGGCGTTGCGGTCGCAGGACTTCTTGTCTTGTTCATCACCTTATCGCCCTGGCTCGTGCGCAATCATCAACAGTTCGGTGCGTATAGTCTCTCGTCGATTGGACCGGTAAATCTGTATACGCGCCTAGCAGTCTCGGTGCTCGCGGTGCGCGACGGTGTCCCGCCGTTTTGGGGAGAATACAAAAGTGCGCTCCATTCGCTGGTTGTAGAAGGGAAGATACCCGACCTCGAGTATCCAGAGCACGAGTCGGCACTGTACGACGTTCGCTATAACACCTTGTTTACCAATGCAACACTGCAGGTTATTCAAGAAAATCCAAAAGCATTTTTGAAGCTCCAGGCCAACTCAGTGTTTGCGATTCTTACACACGACAATACGCTCAATATTCTCCAGGATATGCAGATCGCGCCAGCAGATGCGTATCCGCATTTCTCAGTGTCACTTTTATTCCTCACGGTGCCGTTCACCGAATTTATTACGAAAGTAGGGGGCGCAATGAATGGGTGGTACGTACTCCCGTTTATTGGGCGCGCGTTTTGGCTCCTCGTATCCCTATGCTCGCTGGTGGGAGCGACGACACTCTGGCGCAGGTCAAAAGGTGTGAGTGAAAGACATCGGCTTATGGTGGTGCTTTACACGATTATCTCGTTTATCCTCGTGACGCTCCCAATAGCACTCTCGATCGACGCGCGGATGCGTGTCCCGATTGAGCCTCTGCTCCTCATTCTTGCGAGCCAGGGGGTGGTGAGACTGCTTGCGAAGCGCCGCCACAGCGCACGTATATAACCCATGTCTATACGATTTCCGAACAAAAAAGTGACCGTGATTATGCCAGCATATAAGGCCGAGAAGACACTCGCGCAGACGATTGCCGCAATACCCAAAGATTGTGTCGATGAAATTATTCTTGTTGACGACGCGTCGCCGGACAAGACGGTCGCAGTTGCGAAAGAGCTTGGCATTGATGTCGTGATTCGCCACCCTAAGAATCGCGGCTACGGCGGGAATCAGAAAACCTGCTACCAAACAGCGCTCGCGCGCGGTGCAGACATTGTGGTGATGGTACACCCAGACTATCAGTACGACCCGATATTTATCCCGCATCTTGTCGAGCCGATTGCGCGCGGCGCGGCAGACGCCGTGTTTGGATCGCGTATGATCGAGCCCAGGAATGCTCTTCGAGGCGGGATGCCGTACTGGAAGTTCGTCGCGAATGTCGGGCTCACTCTGATTGAGAATGTCATTCTTGGATTACACTTGTCGGAGTACCATTCTGGTTTTCGTGCGTATTCACGTAAAGCACTACTCACCGTCCCGTTTAGTCAGTGCCATGATGATTTTGTGTTTGATAGCGAGATTATCGTACAGATGCGCATCGCAGATTTAAAAATCGCGGAGACCCCGATTTCAACCCGGTATTTTCCCGAAGCGTCGACCATCAGTTTTATGCGCTCGTGCCGCTACGGGTTCGCGATACTCTGGCTACTCGGTCAATATATTGTGTCACGCCTGCATCTCTACACGTTCCTTAAGTTTACGATGCTCACTGATCGCACGACACCGTGCCCACTCTGTGCGTCAGAGGCGCCGCAACTCGATTATGTTCCAGAAGCGAAGGGGGGTGCAGCAAAAGCGTATACGATTTCTGAACATTCGCACGGTCTCTCACAAACGCTCTATCACTGCCAGGTCTGTGACCATGTGTTTACGACCGATCGCACCGACCCGACTGAGCTCGAGCAGCTCTATACCGACCAAGGTGTCGATGCCGCCTATATCGCCGAGGAGAAGGGGCGGCGAGCGACCGCACGCCGTATCCTGCGACAACTCGCGGAGCTGGTTCCTCACCAGGGAACGCTTGTCGATGTCGGCTCAGGATACGGATTTTTTTTAGATGAAGCACAGAAAGCGGGGTGGCAGGTGCGAGGTATTGAGCTCGGCAGCGCGTCGGTTACCCATGCACGAACCTACGGGCTCACAATCGCGCAAGCGTCGTGGCACGTCCTTACTGACACACCTGACGCGAGTATCGATGTTATCACCGCATTTGACGTGATTGAGCACCTTGATGATCCGAAAGGTTTTGTTGCACTCGTGACGAAGAAATTGGTCCCGGGCGGATACCTCGTGCTCACTAATCCGCGCTACTCAAGCTTCTTTGCTCGGGTGACAGGGAAGCGTTGGCACGCATTCCTTCCGAGCCATCTTCACTATTTTACTGATGCATCGATGCGGTTTGTTCTTACGGAACAGAGTCTTACGACAAAAGTGTCGCGTCACTATTGGCGCTATTTCTCACTTGGGTACATTTTCTCGCGCGCGAGCGACTATGGTATTGGACGGTTGCTTCGCAAGATTTGTACCCCGCTTCTCAGTATTGTCGTACCTATCAGTGTTTTTGACGAGTTTGAACTTTACGCCAAAAAATCTACTTCTTCTCCAGGACAATCAGGAGGCGTGTGGCGAAGAGGATCGGCAACCAAATAAGTATTTTTTCGAATGCACGAAGTATTGGTAGAAAAGAAGTTGGGTACAGTGCTGGTCGGCTAAAGCCGCCAGAGAGAACATACGAAAGCGCAGAGAGTTTTCTCTTTTTTACTACACACCAGGTTTTTTCGATGTCATGTGCAAATGATGAGCCACTACCAAACACGCGGGTCGCGTTTCCTTGTGCCGCATAATACGTTTCTTCGAAATGGGTGTCGGTGGGGAGCCAATGAATCTTTTTAAACAACGCGACCGGCTCGGAGTGAAAAAGGCCGTAGACGATGTAGCCGAGAAGCGAAATTGCGGGTTCAAAAATAATCACGCGCCCACCCGGCGCGAGT
>JAYUMM010000012.1:0-8845 GCA_043762685.1 bacterium
CCGAAAATCGACGTGCAGATGAAAAATGTGAACGGAAAAGAGGATACTGCCTTCACCGTGCAGTATGACTTCTGTATGCCCGAACGTTTTGACCTTGAATATGTCGGTGAGGACGGTGAGAAGCATCGCGCCTTCGTCGTACACCGCTCTTCAATCGGTGCTATCGAGCGCATTATGGCATTCTTGATTGAAAAATATGCCGGTGCCTTCCCGCTCTGGCTCTCTCCCGTGCAAGTAAAAGTCCTTTCGGTCTCAGAAAAGCATGCGGCATATGCAAGTGAGATTAGCGCGGCGCTTCGCGCCGCGCATATTCGCGCTGAGCTCGACACTGCAAATGAATCACTCGGAAAAAAGATTCGTGAAGCAAAAACAGAAAAAATCCCCTACCTACTCGTCGTTGGTGATAAAGAAGTAGAATCCCAAACGGTATCAGCCGATAGCCGCGACTACGGAAAACTCGAGAGCACCTCAATCGCCGACTTTATCGCACGCGCGACCGAAGAAATAAAGAAACGCGCCTAGCGCGCAACGCATTACGCGCCGATTGTCATAAGTGCCCGAGTGAGTGCGAGCTTCGCGCCCGTAACGCCAGTTACGTAGCTCGTATCGATCGCGGTAGCGAGTGCAGCGACAAGCTTCTCGAGTGCAGGGGTCGCAAAGCGCGCGGTGAGTCGCTCGATGTCAGGTGCGCAGGTCGTGCCGTCAATACGAGCACGGTACGCATCATCAAGGAGGCAGGTAGCTCCTGAGAGAAGCTCTTCTGCCGAACCCCCACCGCGCAATTGTTGGCGCAGCCCCGAAAAGACCGCTTCGCGATCTCCTTCGAGCAGGGCTGCTAAAAAACCACGAACTGATGCTGGTGCCGAGCTCGACTCAACGACCGGTGACGGCATTGTTTCAATCGGCTCAACCTTTTCATAGATTGGTTCAATGTTTTGGTAGATAGGTTCGGTATTCACGGTTGGTTGTAGTTCGGTGCGTTCAACAGTTGTTGCAGCGTGTGCTCGCGAAAGACCTTTCACAATATCGTCAATCGAAAGTGCCCCGCCTTGTGCGAACGACTTAAATCCATCATAACTCGAATAACCACGAGATGCTTCAGGGGGCGTGGATACTTCTTTGTGTGGTGCGACAGGTGCCGCAGTAGTATGTGACGCTTGGGCTATCGCCGGGGCATTTGCCAATACTGGTGTCGGCGCATTGAGTTCTTCTTGAATGCGCGAACCGATCACTCGTACTCGACGATACATAAGTGGTACCGCACCAAAAAGAACGAGGTACGCGACCGCAATAGCCCACAAGATAAGTGCTATCCAGTAGAGTGCAGTACCAACAGGGCCGAGCGCGAGACCCGTCTGCGGGATTTGTGAGAGATAAAGATACGCAAGCGGCTGCACTCCCACATGAGGAAGTACTGCGAGCGTGATGGTGGGCATTGCACCGCCCCCGCCTCCTCCACCCCCGCCACCGCCACCGCCACCGCCACCGCCACCGCCACAATTGCTCGAGCAACCGCCACCACCACTTGACCCGACAATAAGCGTCGCTGAACACGTGAGTGTTTGGCCAGTTGTTGCAGTAAAGGTTCCTGTATACGTGTAGCTCTGTACTGCTGTCGGAGAGACAGTGACCGAGCTCGGGATAGTTGTCGTCGCGCCAATGCCATTATCAATACTCACACTCTGTATGCCTGTACCACTCCACGAGAGTGTTGCTGAACCTCCCGTTACATAATTTGTAGGAGAGACAGAAAGCGAACACGCTGGACTGCCACCACCGCCTGGTATTGTTACTGTAACCGTCGCAGTACAGGTCGCTGATTGGCCCGACGGACTCACAACGGTTCCCGTAAAGAGCGTGTTGGCTACTATCGCTTTTGACGCTACCGATCCTGCAACGGCAGGCGATACTGCATTGATACCCTGATCGATAGAGAATGTGCCTGCATTCGTAGTCGTCCACGAGAGTGTCGTATGGTCACCTGAAATCACACTCGTCGGATTCGCAGTGAGTGTACAAGTTGGTGCCGTAACCGGAGGGTACGTACAGATCACACCGGCTTGACTGGTGGCGTGAGGGTTGTAGTTCGTAGCGGTTGGGTCCATACAACCAGTAACGACGACCGGCGGTGTAGTTACCACAACAGTCGCAGTACAGATAGTGGAGCCGCCAGGGCCAGTCGCAGTACCGGTGTAGGTCGTCGTGACCGCTGGCGAAACGAGAGCGTTACTCCCTAGTGGTGCAATGGTGACGACACCATGATCGATCGTAAAGAAAAGTACGTTCTGGGTTGTCCACGAGAGCATTGACGAGCCCCCTGCCACAACAGAGCTGGGTGATGCGATTATTGTGCATATGGGCTGAAGTGGTGCTGGTGTGTAGGTACAAGTGACACCAGTTTGACTCGTTGCGTGAGAGTTATAGTTGGTTGCGGTAGGGTCCATACAACCAATGACGACAATCGGTGGGTAGGTACAAGTGACACCAGTTTGACTCGTTGCTGCTGGGTCATAGTTATTTGCTGAAGGGTCCATACAACCGACAGTAGGCGCAGATGGGCTTGTCCCACCACCACCGTCAGTGGAACCGCTACCCGCGTCTCCGCCCGCGTCGCCGCCACCACCACCGTCGCCACCACCGTCGCCGCCACCACCACCGTCGCCGCCACCGTCGCCATCTGCGTGCGCTACCGAGGCACCGAACGTAAGAAAATCTTGATAGTGCACGACAAAGCCGCGCGCAAGAGTAAGCGTCATCAGTACGAGCACTATGGTAGTAATGTATTTAAAATTCATTTTATATTTCCTATTTCCGACATACCTCTTGTGAGATATTCCGGAAAAGGGATCCGTTGAGGGACGCGTGCAATACGAATCCCTCGACGGAGCTACTTGGCAACTGCTCTCACAGCGCCGTGAATGTGCATCCTGCAGTCTGTCCATTCGGGCAGAAACAGGCGTAGGCGATGAAGCCCGCCCGACTCGGTTGGCGATACTACGGCCGGCTCCCAGACCGTCTCCACGATCTTCTCGTGCTGAGCTGCAGAGAGCGTTATGCTCCCTTCGCCCGCAACAAGGTTGATCGGATCGAGCTCCGCAAGCGGTTCCATCGAAGTCGCATCACGGAGGAGCCGAACGCGAACATTCATCTTCATGTCCGCGGCGGCGTGGGATTCTGTCCCACGCAGCGTTCTGCCGAGCGTGCGTGAGAACGCTTGGTTGTCGGGGGTGTATGCCCCCCGCCGTCGAGCAAAGTCCGACTCCCGACGCTCTGCCGCCATAATCAATGCTGTGGCCTGGCTGAACGTGGCAGGATTTTTTATCTTGCTCAGGTCCCAGAGGTGCACAATGAGCGTGTACCCGGTCGGGCACACCCCTTCTGCACCAGGCGAGAACTCTCGCGCCGCGCCAAATGGTGCGGATGCCGCTGGTGCGAGCAACTTGGGCGGGGGCGGGACTTTCGTCTCGTACCCCCGCGTAAAGTTGTAGCAGACCTCGGGTAAAATGAGGCTGTACACCTCGCCTTCCCAGTTAATGGTCCACTTCTCGCCGTCGGCGACGTACCGCATGCCGCGCGTCGGAGTGGCGAAGGCGACGATGCCCCCACCCTCCTTCAGACCGTACACGACACCACCTTTTGAGACTTGCGCCACGAACGTGTTGCCGTTTTTCATCTCGGTCTTCTCGCCCGGCTTCTTCGTCGCCTCCGTGAGGAGGGCGACGACTGGCTCTGGATAGCCAAGGCTGCGGATTGCGCTTTCGCGTGTCTCCAACGCCGCCTGTCTCGTCGCGGCGTAGGGAGCAACACCAAAGTGCTCCCATTTCCACTCGGCTTGCGCCGAGCCCGCCAGCGCCACAATTGCGAGCGCCAGCAGATTTTTGATGAGTTTGCTCATCGCCTTCTCCTGGTTGTGCCACTCTCGTGGCGTTGATTAAAAGAACAAAATCAACTCCTTTGCGGGGAGTCATCCCGTCTATGCCGAAGCAGAGACGGGATGACTTTCAACAAAGTCTGCAGTCACTACGAAGCGGTCGGTCGTCGCGCCGAACGAGTCACACGTCGAGAGCGTCAGCACACGGCTATCCACCTGGAGCAGAATCGCTGCGTCAGTCGTACTCTCCTTTGCGACGGTACGCACCCTATAGGTGTAGGCCGTACCAGCAGAGTAAACAGTTACAACGTCGCCCGCGACAAGTTTTTGGATGCCATTAAACGCCTGATACGCTTTATTGAGCACCACTGGCAGATAGCTCGAGTGGCCAAAGAGAACGACGTTTCCATTCTCACCCAATTTGGCCGAAGTTGGGTAGCGCACCGCACCTCTCAAGAGATCTTCATCCAAGGACGCAATGTCGGTCGTGGTTGGATTTTCGATGACGGTCGAGAGTTTGATTTTTGGGATCTCGATTTTTGTCGGCAGTTCGGCTACAACCGGGAGCTCCACTTGTGCGGTTGTAGTCGCGATCGCTTGAGAAACTGAGACGATTGGTTTCTCAACGGGAAGCGATTCTGGCAACGCACCAAGTAGAGCAAGGGCGCCAACACTCGAAAAGAATGTGATTACGCACACTACCAAGAAACTCCACTTTCGTGTCGCGATTTGCCTCACAACCCGAATGAGTCGGGCTGTCAATTGGATAAGCCATTTCATATAACTATTATCTTATTCATATATAAACCATAGTATCAATTCTGTCAAGCTTGACATCAAAAGTCACCTATGGTATTCATTAGGTTACATGGAATACACATACACACCTTTGGCGGCTCGCGCGACCGCTATTTATGCCCTCGCCGTAGTTGGTTTTATTACCGTTATCGGCGCCAGTATCTGGTTCGCTGCCTATTCAACGCGCTATATACCGAGCATAGTAAATCGCGCTGGCAGTGCGGCCGTCTACCTGAGCTCCTTCTTTACTCCTGCCCCCGCTAGCCTTAGCGTAGTCCCGACTCCCACTGCATCGACCACACTCCCCTTCGCGACCACAACTGAGCCCGTTGCAACCTCAACGCCAGTGGTAAAAGTGCCAGTCGTAGTGAAGCACGGTACGACGCCCGGCCAACAGACGAACACCACCTACCCACTAAACGGTACTTATGTATCACCGACACTCTCTGGTCTTCCTGATTTGGTAGTCACTATTAACGCAATCGGATACCTCGCCTCAGCATCCACCGACTCATTTATCGCAAGCTCGACTGTTCCGCACGGTAGTCGGCCTGCAGTAAAATTCACTATTAAAAATAGCGGTACCAATACCGCCGGCGCGTGGCGCTTTAATGCATCTATCCCGACCCAAAGCGCGTATATCTTCGAGTCAGAGCCGCAGCAGCAGCTCGCTCCAAATGAGAATATCGAGTATGTGCTTGGCTTCGACCAGGCAACCACCGGTGCCGGCAAAATGATCTCGATTACGGCAAACCCTGGCCACACATTACTTGAGTCAAACACAGACAATAATAGCGCCGCCGCCTATCTTACTATCCTGGGCTCGTAAGCAAAAAAGAGTACGTTCATTGAAGGAGCTCCGCAGCGCGACGGCGCGAGGCCGAGCAAATTTTCAGCAAAAAATTATGCGTCTCCCGAAAGGGACGCACTCTTTTTGCTTAACTTTTTTATACGTCGAGGTTTGCGAGGCGCGCGTTCGATTGGATAAATGCTTTACGCGACGGGACGTCAGTTCCCATGAGAATATCAAAAATGCGATCGGCCGCCTCAGCGTCCTCGACATTGATGCGCTTAAGTACCCGGCGCGCTGGGTCCATCGTTGTCTCCCAGAGCTCTGACGCGTTCATCTCACCGAGACCTTTGTAGCGCTGCACATTGGCCTTTGCTGCCTTCTTCGTAGAAACCACTTCTCCCTCCTCTTGCTCTGGTTCGGCGTCGTCTCCTTCCCCTACCACAGCGATCTCAGTCGGTGCGACGCCCATCTCTTTGAGTGCTACATCTTTCTCTTGATCAGAATACGCATACGCAACGGCCTTCCCTTTGGTAATTTTATACAGTGGCGGTTGTGCGATATACACAAAACCCCCGTCGATAATGGCACGAAAATGTCGGTAAAAGAGCGTGAGGATAAGGGTGCGAATGTGTGCACCATCGACGTCAGCATCGGTCGCGATAATTATTTTGTGATAGCGTAACTTCGAGAGATCAAACACGTCGCCAATAGCGGTACCCATCGCCACCACAAGGTTACGCACCTGCTCCGAAGCAAGCATCTTGTCGATGCGTGCGCGCTCGACGTTCAAAATTTTGCCGCGCAAAGGGAGAATGGCTTGCGTACGGCGATCGCGGCCCATCTTTGCGGTACCTCCGGCAGAGTCTCCTTCTACAATAAAAATCTCGCTCTCCTCGGCACTCTTGGTCTGACAGTCGGCAAGCTTACCCGGGAGCGTCATCCCCTCAAGTGCACCCTTTCGGAGCACCGAGTCTTTCGCGGCTTTGGCGGCTTTGCGTGCCTTGAGCGCAAGCAAGACCTTGTTCACAATCGCGCGTGCGTCGTCAGGATTCTCTTCGAGGAATGCGTTGAGTGCCTCACCGAAGACGGTAGAGACTGCTCCCTGCGCCTCCATCGAGCCGAGCTTCGACTTGGTCTGGCCCTCAAACTGGATCTCGGGGAGCTTCACCGAGACAACGGCCGTGATACCTTCGAGAACGTCGTCGCCTGTGAAGTTTTCATCTTTCTCTTTGATCAAATTGGCATTGCGACCATATGTATTGAGTGCGCGTGTGAGCGACGTCTTGAAGCCGGTTATGTGCGTACCACCCTCGCTATTATAGGTATTGTTCGCGAATGCGGTGATACGCGACGTAATGTCGTCGACATACTGAAGCGCAACCTCAACCATCACACCATCCTGTTCGCGATCAATATAGAAAATATTCTTGTGTACGGGCGTCTGGTGCTTGTTATAAAACGCAACGAGAGACTTGAGTCCACCCTCGAAGTAAAACGTCATTGAAGGGACGTCGATTGCGTACGAACGTAGGAAGATCTGATCAGTCTTGAATGCGTTTGTATCGGCACGTGCGTCGAAGACCCCAATGCGGACACCCTTCACGAGGTAGGCCTGCTGGCGCAGGTGGGCTATGATCTTTTCTAAATTCCACTCGATGCCTTCTTTAAAGATAGCTGCATCTGGTTTGAAGATGACGATGGTACCGTGCTCCTTCGAGGTGCCGATTTTCTTGACCTTCGCGACTGGGATACCAATCTTGTACTCCTGCATATGCATCCCGCCGTCTTGGTGCACCACCACCTTAGTGTGAACAGAGAGTGCATTCACGACCGAGGCACCGACGCCGTGGAGCCCGCCCGAGATCTTATACCCACTGTCCTCCCCGCCGAACTTACCACCGGCGTGGAGCGTAGTCATAATCGTCTCGAGCGCCGAGACCTTGGTCTTCGGGTGGATACCGACCGGTACGCCGCGGCCGTTGTCAGCGACGCGTACATAGCCATCAGGGAGGAGCGCGACCTCAATGTCATCGGCATAGCCACCCATCGCTTCGTCGCGAGAGTTGTCGAATATTTCCCACACGAGATGATGAAGACCTTCGGGACCTGTCGTCCCGATGTACATACCGGGGCGCTTTCGCACCGGTTCGAGCCCCTCGAGAACGGTAATAGACGAAGCGTCATACGCCTTCTTTTTAGGCTCTTTTTCAGTCGTTTTTGCCATGATTTTCTTACCTCTATTCTAGCACAAAACGACCTATTTTTACAGTACGAAAACGAGTTTTTAACGGACTTCGTAACCCTTCTCGGTAAGAGCAGTGGTAATGTTCATCACCACTTCATTTACCTCGGTATCGGTGAGCGTTTTATCGAACGACTGGAAGACGAGGCGGAAAGCGAGCGAGATGCGACCCTCTTTTTCAAATTGATCAAACTGATCAATTCGTACCAAAAGCCCCCCTGCTTTCTCTTTCATGAGGGATATCGTAAGTCCATAATCAGTCCCAGACGGAACCCAGAACGCAATATCGCGTGTAATGAAGGGGTACAGAGAGAATGGCTGGTACGCACCGAGCTCATAGCGCTTCGGTGTGTAGTCGTTGCCGTAATCCTCAAGCTTCGCTATTGAAAGATTATCTGAGGTGCCGGCGGCATCGCCCCACTCCTTTACCCGCTCGGTCATACGGAGCTCGATATATTCACCCGTCTTCGGGAAGACCGTACCCACCTCAAACAGTTTTGGTGACATCTTCGGCGCAAGCACCAGGGGTGCGACATACTTTGCCTGAATGAGTGCCGCAGCAAGATTCTCTTCGAGTGAAGTACGGAGTACCGGTTTCTTTTGGTCGAGCGGGTTCGCAAGATAGATATCACCCATGGTCGCAAATGACTGTGTCGAGACTTCAGTGTAGCCCTGCTCAATAAGCTGGTCTTTCATCCGCTCCGTACCGCGGTAGCGATTTTGATCGGGCTCGCTCTCGATTGGCGACAGCTCTGTCGGAGACAGTTTGTCGTACCCAATAATACGCCCCACTTCTTCGACCAAGTCTTCGGGAATCTCGAGGTCGGTACGCTCAAACGGCGGAGTAATAGTAAACCTATCGCCATCCACTTTCGTTTCGAGATTTAAACGTTTGAAAACAACTGCGACTTCTGAAGTTGAAAAAGATGAACCGAGAATGGCATTTATTTTTGAAAGAGAGACACTCACCGGCGCGGCCACCGGCCGCGCCGGGTACTCGTCAACTACGCCGACTACTTCCCCGCCAGCAATGTCTGTAACAAGTGCGAGCACGTCGCGCATCCCGTAGGCACAGAGATCGGGCGATGGACGATTCTGAAAGCGAGCACTCGCATCAGTGAAGAGCTTCAACTTTTGCGCG
>JAYUMM010000013.1:0-7680 GCA_043762685.1 bacterium
AGACGCTTCATCACCTCTTCTACTTGCGTATCCACAATTTTGGCAAGTGCCTCCTTCGCAAGTACGTCGAAGATGATAATGTCGTCAAGCCGATTGAGAAATTCAGGGCGAAAATGCTCTTTGAGTGCATCCATCACTTTCTCTTTCGTCTGCTCGTAACGCGTCGCTTCAGTTGCATCGGCAGTACCGAAGCCGATATGTGCAAGTCGGTCAATGAACTCCCCACCGATATTACTCGTGAGAACAATGATTGTATTTTTGAAATTTACTTTGCGCCCCTTCCCATCAGTCAGGTGCCCCGAATCAAGTACCTGCAGCAGGATATTAAACACTTCTGTGTGCGCTTTTTCGATCTCGTCAAAGAGTACGACGGAGTAGGGGCGATGACGAATGCGCTCAGTCAAGGTTCCCGACTCTTCGTAGCCCACGTAGCCTGGTGGCGCGCCAATAAGCTTCGCGACCGAGTGCTTCTCCATAAACTCGCTCATATCCACCCGCACCAACGCTTCGGTGTCATTAAACATAAACTCCGCAAGCTTCTTTGAGAGCTCGGTCTTCCCCACTCCCGTAGGCCCAAGGAAGAGGAATGAGCCTATAGGCCGATTCGGATCGCTAATACCCACGCGCGAACGCTTCACGGCATCGGTGACTTTCTTAACGGCGATATCCTGACCAATAATGCTCGCCTTGAGTGCTTCCTCCATACGTGAGAGCTTTGTTGCCTCCTCTTCAAGCATGCGAGCGACGGGGATACCAGTCCAACGCGAAACCACCGCAGCAATGTCCTGCTCGGCAACTTCTTCGTTCAGCACGCGACGCGACTTCTGGAGCGTCTTCAGACGCTTCAACTTCGTATCGAGCTCTTTCTGAATCTGTGGGATCTTACCGTAGCGAATCTCTGCGACTGTACCAAGGTCGGCAGCAGCCTCAGCATTATCGGCCTTAATCTTCAGTTCTTCGAGCTCAGTTTTTGCGGCACGAATGCCGATTAGTACTTCTTTCTCATTTTTCCATTTAAGTTCGAGCTCACTGGTCTTCTCTTTGAGGTCAGCGACTTCGGTATCAATCACTTTAATACGCTCTTTGATCTCTTTTGCATGCTCACCCTCTAGATCTTTCTGAAGTGCTTGGCGCTCAATCTCGAGGCGGCGAATTTTACGGTCCGTTTCCTCAAGAAGTGGCGGCTTATTTTCGAGCGCAATGCGCAGACCCGAAGCGGCCTCGTCGATTAAATCAATCGCTTTATCGGGTAAGAAACGGTCGCTAATGTAGCGCGAAGAGAGCTCCACTGCAGCAACAATCGCACCATCGGTGATACGTACGCCATGGAACAGCTCGTACTTATCGCGGAGCCCGCGGAGAATTGCAATACCATCTTCAATGGAGGGTTCCTGTACAAAGACCGATTGGAACCGTCGCGTCAGTGCGGCGTCCTTTTCAATATATTTCTGATACTCCTTCAGAGTGGTCGCCCCAATAATGCGTATCTCGCCGCGTGAAAGTGCAGGCTTCAGCATATTCGACGCATCCATCGAGCCCTCGGCACCGCCTGCGCCCACAAGCGTATGGAGTTCATCAACAAATAGGATGACTTTCCCTTCTGCACGCTCCACTTCTTTCATCACGTTTTTCATCCGCTCTTCGAATTCACCCCGATACTTCGTGCCCGCAATCATAAGCCCCAAGTCGAGCGAGAGGAGCTCTTTCCATTTAAGCGATTCGGGGACGTCGTTCGTTGCCATACGCGCAGCGAGCCCTTCGGCAATCGCCGTCTTCCCCACACCAGCTTCGCCAATGAGCACTGGATTATTTTTCGTTCGGCGTGCGAGAATTTGAATCACCCGATTGATTTCATTATCACGACCAATGACTGGGTCGAGCTTGTTCTCAGCCGCGAGCTTGGTAAGATTACGCGCATACTTCGCCAGTGCTCGGAATCGTTTTGGACTATCGCCCTGGCCATCTTTTGAGTTTTTGAGTTCTTTAAGAAGCGCGAGTGCCGCATCACGCCCGATAGAGAAACGCGCAAGTAGATCAGCTGCCGGCCCCGGGTGTTCGAGTACCGCGAGGAAGAGGTGCTCGGTGCCGACGAACGTGTCATTCATTCGTGCAGCTATCTTCCCTGATGCTTCAAGCGCCTGAGCAAGATCTGGGGTGAGGTAGATCTGATATGAAGGAGAGAGTACTGACGCGCTTTCAGGTGCCTCCAAGTGTTCGAGCACTGCATCGGCAAGCATAATAGTGTCGATCTCCATACGATCGAGCATAGAGAACACGAGCGACTCTTCTTGCAGCACGAGTGCCGCCAAAAGGTGCAGTGGCGAAATATGGTTCTGCCCACGTTCAATAGCGAGCTCGTGCGCCCGGCGCACGGCTTCTTTTGCTTTCGTAGTGAAATTATTAAAGGGAGGCATACAGACACAATTACTTTACTGAGGCGGTCGAGGTTGCGGTGAGCAACGCGGTAATAACGCCAGTATTAATAAGGAATCCTGGTGTCGCGCCCGTCGCGATACCGATCAAGTTCCCTGAGAGATCGACCGCGGCACTCCCCGCACCAATATCGGGTAAGGTGGTATGAATGCCTTTATTGGTGACACGCGCGATAATACCCGTCGTAGCCGACCCGTCAGCACTCAGCGCAAGTACGGTCTGACCAAGTCTCAAATCGCTTGCAGAAATAAGGAGTGGTGAAGCCATCTTCGGCAGTGTGGCACTGTCGGCCAAACCGTACACCGTCAATTGACCTCCTTGATGAGACAAGGATGCGCGAATATATGCGCCATTTGTGAATGCAATAAGTACCTCCTTTGGGAGAGCTTCTTGCGAGGCAGTGATCACTGCACGCGACTTCGGAAGGTACGTTCCGGAGGTTATAATCGGCGTTGAGGTGCCCGTCTCTCCGGCATAGATAGCAACGACGCGCGCAGCATCAGCACTAATAGCTGCGGTGACCAAATCTTGATTTGAAGGTGCTGGTGCTTGACTGTTGACGGAAGGCGCTGCTGCCGCGACTGTTTCGATCGTGTGTTCGACGACGCGGTTAATCGTTTGGGTCACAAGCGCCGGTGCATGATCTAGAAGTGACACAGTCAAAATACCCGTCGCGACAGACGTTACAAAGTTCACGAGGATCGTGAGTAGTATGAGCTGTGCTTTTGAAAGTTCCTCAATATTCATACTCTTATAATGCTACCCCGAAGCATTCGTGTCAATAAATTGGACCGCACGCGTGAATGCGTGTGCGAAGCGAGACAATGCACGCCAAGAAACTCCCGGCCCCCATGAGATACGAACCGTCGAAAGCGCGCGTTCGCGGTCTCCAGTAAGGGCAAATACGGCACGAGACCCCTCGAGAGAATCGATCTCGCAAGCACTCTTAGTCGAGACCGCGAAGCCGGCTTCGTCCAGTAGGGCCACAAGGTAGTCGGTGTCGCGACCAAGAAGTGAGAAATTGAGAATGTTTGGTGCCTGGGCGCGGCCTTCATTAGTAAAGATATCTGGAACAGACGCAGTAAAGCCCGCGACGAGTTGTGTGCGATCATTGGTGGCTGTAGTACGAAATGTCTCGCGTAGCGCGGTAGCTGCCCGGAGCGCGTCGGCAAATGCTTTTGCGAATTCAGGCACTGCGGTCCCGGGTCGCAGTCCACGCTCCTGACCGCCACCCTGATACAAGGGAACGAGTGGTATCGTGCGGTGCGCAATAAGTACCCCGGTGCCCCGCGCACCCACCTTAGCACCATCAAACGAGAGCAAATCGGCGCCGAAGTGTGCGCGCGTTATTTTCTCGGTAAGTGGCGCCTGACTCGCATCAATATGCAGCACAACAGAGGCACTTTTTTTCGACGCGACTTGCGGCATCGCGAAAGAAGCGTTTTCTTCACCAGCGGCTGCAGTGTCCCGAGCGAGTGAGGAGAAACTTCTTTCGCGATGCCGTTGCACAATCTCAGCAACTTCGCGCGTATTCCATACCACACCAGTCTCGCCACACACTGCATCCATCGTCACGAGCACGGTTTCGGTTCGGAGCATCTTCGCAAGCATGTCAGTATCAACGCGTGCATCCTGAATAGGTAGTGCCTCAATCGCTATACCCTCTTTCGCAAGAAGCTTCACATTCTTTACCACCGACGCATGCGCGCTCGGGAGGTACAGCACATGCATATTATTTCTCCCGACCGCGTCTGGACCTGCGAGTTCTCGGAGCGCGCGAACGTGCCCGAGAATGGCGAGCGCATTACTCTCGGTCGCACCACTGGTAAAGATAACGTCGTCCGCCTGTACCTCAATCAGCTCTGCAATGTCCCGCCGTGCGGCTTCGAGCACATTTTTGGCCTCGCGCCCCTCCTCGTGTGGCGACGAGGGATTCCCTACCACCCCAGCAGCAAAGTCGAGATACGTGCGCTTCATCCATACCATATAAGGGAATACTACAGGAATGCGCTTCATTTTCTACCCGTGTCTTGCGATTTGTGCTAAATTCTGTACGGATAGATCTCCAATCAACCATGAGGTAGTGTCATGCAGATTCTTATCATTTCTCAGATTCCGGCACCCGAGTGCAGAGCGATTGAAGAATTCACCCAGCAAATTTGTTCATTGGCGCACACACAGCCGACACGACTCAGACCGCACTACACCTACGAAAAGCCGATCGAGCACATCCCGCTCAGAGCAGTCATCCGCATTGTTGCGCGTCTAACGCAGGGAGTGGGTGGTCTACCAATTACGGTTGGTCCCGTAATCGAGTTCAAGCCCAGATACCTCGCACTTGCCGTCAGGAATTCCCCGGGCCTGACGCAGCTGAAACAGGCAATCATTGCAAACCTGAAGCTCGAAGAGGGCTACGAGGTTGGGTCGTACGACCATCAAAATGTCGATCACGTAACCGCTGCCAAACTTTCACCCGCGCAGTTCCCACTAATTGCGCAACAAGTGCTGAAGCGAGGTCTCGCGCAGCGATTCACCGACTGCCCACTGGTGTGCCAGCTTCACTCCGTTGAAGTCAGGTACCGGGAGACACGAAATGACTGTTGGTGGCTGGCCGGACGATTTGGTCTCGATTGACTAGGGGCTCGTCGCTTGCGACGAGCCCCACTTGTTTTGCTTCTTGTTTTATTCGAATTTTTGTGATGAAATGACTGCATTATGGCGCGGCACACACGACCGCCCGTCATCGCGGTGATGGGTCACATAGACCACGGGAAGTCTTCCCTGCTGGATTACATCCGGCACGCTAATATCGTAGCCGGTGAAGCAGGTGGCATTACCCAACACGTCGCGGCGTATATCGCAGAGCACAACGGTCGTCGCATCACATTCCTTGACACTCCTGGTCACGAAGCGTTTAAAGCGCTCCGCACCCGCGGCGCGGCAGCAGCCGACATTGCAATCCTCGTGGTCGCCGCCGATGAGGGCGTGATGCCACAAACACTCGACGCGCTCGCGGCTATTACCGAGGCCAATATCCCCTATATTGTGGCGATCACCAAGATCGACAAAAACAATGCCGACATCAACACCACAAAACTCTCTCTTGTTGAACACGGCATCTACATCGAAGGCATGGGGGGCGATATTGCTTTTGCGGCAATCTCGTCGAAAACGGGTGAAGGTATTCCCGACCTGCTCGACCTCGTACTCCTCTCAGCTGACCTTCTCGAGCTCACTGCCGACACCGAGGCAAGCGCCACGGGCTTCGTCCTCGAATCAACTCAAGACCCGAAACGTGGCGCTTCAGCAACCCTCATTGTAAAAGAAGGTGCGCTCACACTTGGGGAATTCATCGTCGCAAGCGACGCGTATGCGCCTATCCGCTTTATCGAAGACTTCCGTGGTACGCGCGTGGACACCGCACTCCCCTCAGAGCCCGCACGCATTTCTGGTTTTAGTAAACTCCCTGCAGCCGGGTCACTCTTCACTATTTTGAAATCGAAGAAAGAAGCCGAGGCACTCGCAAAAGAGCACGCCAAAGAGACGGCATCTACCCCCGAGCGCGAAACACTTGCTGAGGGAGTGGTAGAGCTCCCCATTATAGTGAAGGCTGATGTCGCCGGTTCGGTCGATGCTATCGTGCACGAACTCGCGAAGATTACCAACGAGCGCGCGATAATCCGCATCATCTCTTCGGGCGTCGGTAGTGTGTCAGAGACCGACCTCAAGAGCGCAGTCGCTTCAGGCGGAACGATTATCGCATTTAATGTAGGTACCGATGCCATCGCGAGCGACCTTGCTCTGCGCGAGGGAGTCACCATTCTCCCCTTCTCAATTATTTATGAACTATCAGCAAAGGTAGAAGAGCTCCTTGCAGTACAAGCACCTGCGCTCTCTTCTGAGAAAGAGCTCGGACGTGCCCTCGTACTGAAACTCTTTTCTTCAAGCGGGAAAAAGCAGGTGCTCGGCGCACGTTACGTGTCGGGTACGCTCACCGTCGGTGCGCGCGTGAAGCTCATACGCAAAGAGGTAGAGATCGCACACGGGAGTATCGCAAATCTCCAGCAGGCACGTGCTGATGTGAAAGAGATTAAAACCGAAGGCGATTTTGGTACTGAGATCGAATGCCGCGAGGGAGTGGTGTATGGCGATGAACTCGTTACCTTTATCGTAAACGAATCATGAACCTTGACCGTCGCAGTAAAATTAGTGCTCGTGCGAGCGAAGCGTATAGTGCACCCGACCAAAAGCGCACCCCGCGCAAAGAAGAGAGTCGTGCGACCGAGATCGTCGCGCGCGAAGCAGCACAGTTTATCGCACGCGAAGCCGGGCCCGGCTCACTCATCACCGTCATTCGCGCCCAGAGTGTGGCTCATGGCGATCGCATTCTTGTCTTTGTGAGCATCTACCCCATTGATAAGGCGCGCACGGCACTATTATTCCTCGAGCGCCAACGCCAATCATTCTCAGATCACTTGAAGAAACATACGCACCTGCGCCTCCCGCGCATCGACTTTATGATTGAAAACGGAGAAGGTCTTGGAGGCCAGGGCGGGAATTGAACCCGCGCATCGCGCTTTTGCAGAGCGCTGTGTTACCACTTCACCACCTGGCCGTGTGTAAAGAATAGCAGAAATGTTAGTATCATCAAAAGATGCCGAGGTGGCGAAATTGGTTAGACGCACAGGACTTAAAATCCTGCGAGGATTTAAAACCTCATGTGGGTTCGATTCCCACCCTCGGCACAGACAGAGCAAAGCGATGGCTGTGCCGAGGAGAGCGGCGTCTGCACGCCGCTCGTGTGGGACTCGAATGGCACAGGCATATCGCGCACAGCAGTGCGCGATGCCGAGCCAGGGTCGTGAAAATTTGCGAGCAACGGCGAGAAAATTATTCCTGACCGATCCCACCGTCGGCACAGACAGTCTTCCAAAGCAGGTTATGTTCTGCTATATTTTTCCTACGTGCTTACGTTGCACCTATAGCTCAGTTGGTAGAGCAGCTCCCTCTTAAGGAGACGGTCCCTGGTTCGAGCCCAGGTAGGTGCACAAAATCGTGTATAGTTGAGATAGAGCTG
Source organism: bacterium (assembly GCA_043762685.1). Lineage (GTDB taxonomy): Bacteria > Patescibacteriota > Minisyncoccia > Phycocordibacterales > Phycocordibacteraceae > C7867-001. The sequence goes on from JAYUMM010000013.1 coordinate 7,511, forward strand.
TGGTGGCGGAATTGGTATACGCGCATGCCTTAGGAGCATGTCCCTCACGGGTTGAGAGTTCGAGTCTCTCCCACAGCACACGAACACAGTGAGTGGCTGTGGAGCACCCTGCCTGCGCAGGGTGCGGGAGAGACTCGAATGGCGGACTCTTATCCGAGTCTGCGAGGATG
>JAYUMM010000014.1:0-2121 GCA_043762685.1 bacterium
ACGAACGATGACTTTTATACGCACGGGCGCGGGCACACCTGCTACAATCTAACTGGGCCATCGCTTGTGCACTTGCCGTCGAATGTTTCTCCGAATAACTTAGACAAAAGTACAGCGACTTCGACGGTAAGTAAGTCGATAAAGTAATGTTCTAAATTGTGTGCCCGCGTAAAAGAGCTCTCTATAAGGCGCGCTGAGGGTGCTTGGTTGGGTCAAGCTCCCACCAAAAGGTTTTGCTAAAGCTTTTTGCCTGACTACACACGCTCTTTAGGTAGTAAAGATCTTGGGTCGGTATTTTCTCGAGCACAGTGCCGAGATGCGCCATAGTCATTGGAGCAAGTCCATCGTGTGTGCGCGAATGATTAAGATGGCGTCGGAAGAAGAGCATGAGCTCACCGCGCTCGGTCTCACGCTTTCGCCCTTTTGGCGCCTCAGCCAACTTCTTTTTAAATTCGGAGAGAGAATCGCCGATTGACTTCATTGTGCATCAGGCGACGCTTCGATTGATGCGCCAAGCTCTTGAAGTCGGTGCACAATATCTTCGTAGCCACGGTTGATGCTGTACACATTGCGTAGGATCGAGCGGCCTTTGGCGCCAAGCATCGCGACAAGAATGATAGTGGCGGGGCGCAGTGCAGGTGGGCAGATCACCTCAGCTGCTTTGAGCTCGCGTGGGCCTTCTATAGAAATGCGATGAGGGTCGTGCAGGTTTGTGAGGGCACCAAGTCGATCGAGTTCGGTGTAGTAAATTGCGCGCTTCTCGTACATCCAGTCGTGAATGAGGGTGGTGCCTTTTGCTTGAGAGGCTACGACGGCAAAGAAGGGGAGGTTATCGGCGTTAAGCGCAGGGTACGGGCGCGCATGAATCTTCTCGGGGAAGGCGACGAGCTCTGACGGTTTGATGTGAATGTCAGCAAGTTTTGTAATGCCGTTTTCTGAAATTCCGGCGTCGGTGATAGTGAACTTGAGCCCCATCTTCTTGAGCACGAAGAGTTCTACTTCGAGAAATTCGATCGGCGCTCTCACGATGGTGAGCTCACTTTTGGTGGTGATTGCTGCTGTGATAAAGAACATGGCGTCGGTTGGGTCTTCGGCGACGGTGTACTCAATATCTTTTTTAATATCGGCAACACCAGTGATCGTCAGCGTGGAAGTGCCAATGCCCTCGATTTGTACCCCAAGTGCTTTAAGGAAGCCACACAACTCCTGCACCATATAATTAGCTGCTGCATATTTGAGTACTGACGTAACAGGGATTTTGGCTGCGGCCAGGAGGGCGTTTTCGGTCGCTGTATCGCTGGCTTCGTAGAAGATAGTTGTCGCACTGTGTAGCCCGGTATGATGAATGTGGTAGCGATCAGAAAGTGTCTCGATAGACACGCCAAAACTCTCGAGCACCCAGAGGTGCTGGCGTATTGAACGCAGTCCAAGCGTGCAGCCACCTGACTGGGGCAATTCGAAATCATCAAATACGTGAATCAAAGAGCCAATGAACATAAGGATACTGCGCGTCTTCTCTGCCGCTTTGCGATCCATAGTATCGAGGGTAATTTTCTCGGGCGGAGTGATGATGAGACTTGAGCCATCCCACTCTACGGTGACGCCGATCGAACGCAACACTTCAATTAGGCGATTGACCTCTTCGATCTTGGGTACCCGGTGGAGGGTCGTGCGCCCTTTATTGAGAAGTGAGGCGGCGAGAAGGGCGACAGCACCATTCTTCGATCGGCTGGTCTGGACTCTGCCTGAGAGAGGGGAGCCTCCGTCAATGACGAAATTCATTTCTCCTTGCATAGGTCTCATCGTACCACTTCTTACCTGTACTTTGCACGTGGACGCCTGGGGCGATACTATGAGACCTATGCCCTTCTTTTCTCCCAAGCTTGGTATTGATTTGGGTACGACAAATGTGTTGGTCTTTGTGCCCGGGAAAGGGGTCGTGATTAATGAGCCATCAGTGGTGGCGGTAGGGAAGGCCACTGGCAAACAGCGCAATAAAATTTTGGCAATTGGCACGGAGGCCAAAAAAATGATTGGTCGTACGCCTGACGACATCATCGCGTATCGGCCTATGAAGGATGGCGTGATCGCTGATTACCGTGTGACTGAGGCAATGCTCCG
>JAYUMM010000015.1:0-3492 GCA_043762685.1 bacterium
CGCCGCCTTTGATCAGAATACGGCCTGGCAGTTCGCGCATTCACGGGAAAAGGCGTGTCGCGCCACTGCGGTGGTCGTCGGCAATCCGGGATTCGACCTGCTTACGAGGGTCCATGTGCCGGGGATTCGTGCGCAAGCACGAGCGAAGGCCGGTCTGTCTTTGAGCGACATCATCGCTCACTACAGCGTGTCGAGTATCTCACAGCTCACTTATGAAGGTGCGCTTGAGACGCTCGAATGCATCTGCGGGTGGGCGAAGGCTACGGGGGTGAGGCTTTTCATCTCCTTCCACCCAGCTGACGTGGTGAGCAGGGCTGCTGAAGTCGCGGCACTGCGCGATCGGGCCGAAGCCATCATCGAAGGACCGTTGTTGTCGACGATGGCACGACTGTCAGACCTCGAGAAGAAGTGTTTCGCCGATGTGGCGATCACCGACTACTCGACCGTGGGTGTCGAGACGGCGGTGATGGGCTTGCCGACGGCGTTCGTGATGTTCAAGGCGGCGCAGGCGTACCAACGCTCGCGTGGGCTTGAACACCCTTTCTTCCCGGTCCTCGACAAGGCCGACTGCTTCTTCGCTCCCGTCGTCGGGATCTTCAATCCGAGCGACATCGGGCAGCTCAAAGAGCTGCTGAATGCAGAGCAGGCTAGGCGTCGGCGGGTTTTGTTCAGGGACAAGTTCTGGTCTTTGGCCGACGGCGCCGCTCGGGAAAGGTTCCTTCAGTTTGTCGAGCGTGCCCTTTACGAAGATTGAACGATGGGCTTCGCGATAGGCGGCACACACCAGTGCCGCCTATTCTTTTTTACGCTAGAATGCACTCACGATGAAAAACATCCTGGGACGCGTGCAGACCAAGGCACTTTTGGGAGTATTTAAATGCAAACGTATCGTCGCGCGCTGGTACGGGACGCGTGTACTTGACTATTCGAAACAGGTAATTCGAATCGGGACAACAACCTTTCGTGAATACGATACCCGCGCGCGGAGTGTCTACAAAGAGCCCGAGACGGTCGCGTGGATCGAGCAAGAGAGTACGAAGGGTGGTGTGTTCTATGATGTGGGTGCCAATATCGGTGCCTATTCGTTTATTGCGGCGACGCAAGGGCTCGCGGTCGTCGCGTTTGAGCCGGCACCACAAAATTTCGCCGCGCTCCACGAAAACATTTCGTTGAACGGACTCGACGAAAAGATTACCGCAGTTCCCATGGTGCTTGGTACAGAAGGCGGCGTGCACAGTTTTTCATTTGCCGACTATACGCGTGGCGCGACCGAAGGATTTTTTTCGACTCAACACGAGCGTGCAGTGAAGAAGTCACTTTTGGTCGAGACGCTTGATGGGATTATTCGCACGTATCACCTCCCACCTCCATCGTTGATGAAAATTGATGTCGATGGCGGTGAACACGAGGTGCTGGCGGGCGCACGCGAGACACTCGCATTCCCTGGGCTCCGAAGTATTCTTATTGAGGTTGAGGAGGAGAATCGCGAACAGGTCGATGTGGTGCTCACGGCCGCGGGCTTCACACTCTCTTCGTTCCATGGCAGGCGTCGTGCCGAGATGGCGAATCTCATTTACACCAGAGCGTAATCGGGTGTAGTGTATGAGTAATGGACGATGGGGTAAAAGTGCTCGGGATTATCGGCGGACGCTCCGGCTCGAAGTCTATTCCCGACAAGAATATTAAGCTCCTGAACGAAAAACCGCTTTTTGCCTGGATCGCCGAAGCGGGGAAGAAGAGTAAATATGTATCGCGGCTGATTATGTCTACCGACTCGAGCGAGTACGCCAAGCTCGCGAACGAGTACGGCGTCGAGACACCTTTCTTGCGGCCTGCTGAACTCGCGACCGATAGTGTGCCTGACTTTGACTATCTATACCACGCGGCAACGTGGCTCGCTGAACACGAAGGGTGGAAGGCAGATATCATCGTGAGGCTCCCGCCGACCAATCCGCTTTGCACGTCTGATCACATTGATGCGTGCGTCGAGCTTCTCTTGAACGATCCAACCGCTGACTCATCGCGCACTATTGTCACTGCTTCAAAACACCCGTACAAATTGTGGCGGACAAACGGCGACTATATCGAGCCGTTTCTTTCTGAAGAGTTTACCGGGCTGAAAGACGCGCACAATCTCCCGCGCCAATCGTTCCCCCAAGCCTACCAGCATGTCGACGTCATCGCTTTGCGGTGGAAGACCATAGTCGAAGATCGCGCTATGGCCGGCAAAAAAGTGCGCTACCACGAGATCCCCAAACTTGAGGCGGTCGATATCGACACCGAGCTCGATTTCCTTGTTGCCGAGACGCTTTTAAAACAAAAACATGGATAACAAAGCACAACAAGAGAAGCTACGCACGATCAAGGGGCTTATTCTCGATGGTGACGGGGTGTGGTTTTCGGGCCAGGAGTTTCGCGCAGTGATGCCAAATGGCGAGGTTATTATTATGAAGCCGCGTCACCACCACGACGGTCAGGGCGTTTCTTATTTGCGCGCGATCGGATTGAAGATTCTTTTTGCGACCGCCGAAGGGCAACCGATGGGGAGTGTCGCCGAGAAATTAAATAAGCTCCCGTCGGTCAAAAGCGGTGCGTGGGAGAAAGTATCAGTCTTGATGGATCTCAAAGAACAGGGGACTAAAGTGGGTGCGATTGAGGCGTGGCTTGCTGAACAAGAGCTCACGTGGGGAGACTGTGCCTATATTGGTGACGACCGCACCGATCTTGAATCGATGCAGCTCGCTGGCCTCACGGCCACCCCTGGGAACGGTCAGCGGCTCATAAAAAAAATAGCAAATATCCAGCTCACCAAAGACGGCGGAGCGGGCGCTATCCGCGAGTTTAGCGAGATGGTGCTCGATGCCCGCGGTATCGATGAGAGCACGCTCCCGGCCGCCTAGTGTGACTTTTCTGGTGCCAGACTGGTTGCATTGAACAAGTGCGCTCGACACGTTATTCTAATCAAATCTTATAAACCTAACTGGGTTACAAAGCGCCCCTCTCCGGAGGGGCGCTTTGTAACCCGAGCGGCCGGTCTCGGGTTATACAAAACAAGTAAACGTAGTAGTATTTATCTATAACAACCCACTATGACCATCACACTTCCCGTAAACCTCCAGCGCCTATTCGGACTCCTACCTAATCATGTGAAAATAGGGAGCCGGTACATCGGAGAGGGACAGCCGGTGTTTATCATCGCCGAGATTGGGAATAACCATAATGGTGACTTTGATCTCGCGATGCAGACGATCAAAGCTGCGGCCGATGCAGGAGCCGACGCAGTGAAGTTTCAGAAGCGCGATGTGGATGCACTTATCTCAAAAGATATGAAGGAGATGCCTTACGTCAACGAGCGTTCCTTTGGCGCGACTTACGCTGAGCATCGACGCAATCAGGAGCTGACGATTGAGGACTACCAGAAGTTGAAGGACTACACCGAGAGTTTGGGTATGATTTTTTTTGCGACGCCGCATGATATCCCGAGCGCCGACG
>JAYUMM010000016.1:0-2717 GCA_043762685.1 bacterium
AAGACCATACCCGTGTAATAGTCGAAGCCACGAGTGATACTCGGGTCGAATACGACGTTACTCACCCCACGCTCTTTCAGTGTTGCAATAAGACTCTCGAGGGCGCTTGTGTCGATGAAGGAGAGCGGGTCCCTCAGGGAGATCGTTTCGCGCGCTGCAGCAAACGCTTCGGGAGTCATCTTCGATCGTTTATCTAAAAGGCGAATATATGCGTGGACAGCGTCGCCCGTGAGCCCAGCCGTTGCACAAGCCGCATTAAGGAGGGCACGAGAATTGATACGAATGACAAAATCACTCTCTGCTGCACCAAATGCTTTTAGAAGTGCCGAGGCAACACAAATGATCTCGCAATCTGCCTCGCTTGAAGCGATACCGATGAGATCGACGTTGAGTTGGTAGTGCTCACGCAGCCGCCCCTTCTGGGGGCGTTCGTAGCGAAAGACGTTTGGAATCGAGAACCAGCGCAAGGGGTAACTGAGCTCGCGTCGCTTGGCCGCGACCATACGCGCGAGAGTCGGGGTCATTTCGGGGCGGAGTGTCACCCGCCGCTCACCACGGTCGGTAAAGGTATACGTCTGCTCGTTCACGATCTCTTCAGAAGTCTTGGCTTCATAGAGCTCCGCACGCTCAAGCGGGGAGGCGTTGTACTCTTCGTATCCCCAACAAGCAAGCGTTTTTCGTATGCGCATAAACAGCGCGCTCATTTGTGCCCAATCAGTAGGGTAGAAATCACGCACACCCTTATACGGATCAGTTGAAAATGGTTCTACCATAGCGAGAGTTTATCACGAGCCGGCGCATCTGCCGATTAATCGCGCTTCGGTGGGGTCGGCTCCTGGTCGGGCACGTAGCGGAGGATAAGGTCGCGCATCATCTCGGGCTTGGAGATACCGGACATATTGAATTGAACTTCTTCGCCCGCTGACTGCACTTTAATATCACCAATATCAAGAAGTGACGAGAGAACACCAACCACGTCGGTCGTTACGTCTTGCACTCGAGAGAGAAAGAGACTCGATACGTGTCGTCTAAAGTAATTGCGTTGTTGTATGTTGATAATACGCTCGTTGGTCAGCACCCATGCATTCAGGTAATAGCGCGTAAAGGTACCCCATGCGCTGGTCCACATAAGGAGGAGCCAGAGGCCGAGCAGGATGCGCTGCGGAACAAGTTGATAGTCGAATAGAGAAGCGTACTGTGCCGCGGGCGAGACGAAGCGAAGCAGGGTCGGGAGCGCAAGCGGGAGTACTGCTAGTATTGCGAACGGCAGTAGCTCACCAATAAAAAGGAGCCAATGCTTGCGCAAGAGACGCACAACGATTTCGCCCGGCTCGAGTTCAAATTCTCTCATAGAATGGGGATGATGAATGCTCCCGTAAGCGCGTACACGATGAGTGTATAGGACACGACGAGGTGAAGTGCAATTGCCGGAATCGCGAGCCACGAGGCGTGTGAATAGCGAAACCAGTGATACGACGCGACGATAGTGTAGACCATCCAGTAGAAGCAGACTGTGTAGAGTATGCCCCACACGACTTTTTCGGCAGTTACCAGATTGGAGGGGAGGTGGAGCGCTTCAAAAGTTCCGGTCGGTGGCGCGAAGGGCTGAAGTGGTTGGTCAGGCATTATTGAAATTTTACCACGATGACACGAGGTCGTTCGTACTGGTCCGTGTGTATCCTGGCATGCATACCGCGGTCGATGAAAAGCGCGCACGCGGCTGCCGCATGCGCGCTGTCGCACTCGATATGAGCGATGCCGCGAGAAGTAAGGTGCTTAGGGAGCTCGCTCGCGATGCGACGAATCAGATCGAGCCCGTCTTCTCCAGAGCGGAGCGCGAGTGCCGGCTCATAGTCGGTGACGCTCGCATCGAGTTTTCGGTTGATAGGAATATAGGGTGGGTTCGCGGCAATAATATCAAACTTTATATCGCCGAAAGGCTCAAACAGATCACCAATGCCTATGTGTGCACGCGACTCATCAAGATGATTCTCGCAAATATTTCTCTCGATAGTCGCTTTGTGCGCGGGATCAATTTCACCAAAATATACGTGAGTTTCGGGGAGGTGGGCGAGTGCGGCGCAGCCAATAGCACCCGATCCCGCGCAAAGGTCCAGCAAAGCGACTGGAGATTCGACCGCAGATCGTTGGTCGGTAGTAAGAGTTGGCCGAACGGAACGGAGCGCAACTGTGGAATGGCATGCGAGAGAATCCGGAGCGATTGTATTTAAAAGTTGCTGCACCCACCACTCTGTCTCAGGTCTTGGAATTAGCGGGCGTGCGCCTTGCGTAGCCCCGACACAGTAGCGTGTGTTGAGGTGAATAGTGAGCCCAAGAAAGGGTTGGTGGCCTATCAGGTACGCGACCGGCTCGCCTTTGGCAAGCCGGTCGCAGTCAGCATCAAAAGAAGGTGTCGCCACGCCGCTATATTTTTCGTCTAAGAGACACCGCTCATCTTTGGTCATAAATTACGCTACCACAAAACACAATCGCCCGCGCAAGGCGCGGGCGATTGTGTTTTCCGGAAAAGAAAAAGATTAGTATCCGCCGCGGCCGTAGCCTTGGCTTGCACCACCACCGAAGCTACCTCGATCGCCGCCGCCAAAGCCGCCTTCGCGACGAGGAGGGCGATCACCCTGTGGGCGAGCAAACGAGACCGAGAGCGTACGCCCATCCATCTCCTTGCCATCCCAACGGTCGATAGCTGCCTGGGCTTC
>JAYUMM010000017.1:0-1857 GCA_043762685.1 bacterium
CAAGAAAATGCGCACAGAGGTCGAAGAGATGGAAGAAGAGAAGGTAGATGTGCGCAAAGAAGACAAGACTATTCGCCCATTTATCATCCCCGCACAGCCAGAGTTGAGTGGGGTGGTGCTCGCACTCACTTCGTACTCGGTACTGAAGGGCAAGAAGTCAGTGACGAAACCGACGAATATATCACTGCGTAAAAATAATCACCTCTTTTTGAAGGGGCCGAATGGCATCGGTAAAAGCACTCTCCTTGAGCATATTGCGCATGGCACTGCAGAGGGCGCGGGTATTACCAAGGGGGTCAAGGTTGGCTACTACCGCCAAGACTTCTCTACGCTCGATTTTGATCAGACCGTGCTTCTTGCACTGCGTACTGCGATGGGGCAGCCCGACGAGCAGCGTTTGCGCGCCATTGCTGCAGGGTTCTTACTCAACGCCGATGTGATGGAGACGAAAATCGGCAATCTTTCAGAAGGGCAGAAGGGACTGGTCGCGTTTGCCTCACTTGTTCTCGAGCGCCCCGGGCTTCTTATACTCGATGAGCCGACCAATCACATTAACTTTCGTCACCTGCCGATTATCGCGAAGGCGCTCGACGAGTACCAGGGTGCGATGATTCTTGTCTCGCACGTGCCAGAATTTGTTGCGCAAATCCGTATCGACGACGTACTCGATTTGGATAAATAATAGCAAGGGAGTGTGTAGTATCATTGAGGGTATGAAAACAGAACACGCGCTCCTTATTGGAGCTGGCATCCTTTCGGGCGTAGCGACTATTTTGGTAGTAAAACTGACATATGCGAATGATGATCTCAGTTTCCTAATACTCTTGTATGGTGCGGGTATTCCGTATGGAGTAGTCACGGGGATATATCTGACTCGTTTATCTTCGCTCAAGCATAAATTCGCACGCTGTATCTTGTGGATCATTGCATCGGGGGCGAGTTATGTACTCGCAGTGCAGGCAATACTCCGTCTTGTCCCGGGAGATGGGTACGCGCCAAATCTAAACCCACCCGCTTACGCACTCGGCGGTCTGGTGGGAGCCTTTGTGCTCACTATCGCTTTTCATTTCATCTTTCAGAAATTAACGGTCAAGAGACACCTGATGATCATAGCTACGGGCGCACTCGTAGCGTACGTGGTTACGATGATTGATCCGAATGGTCCCAATATAATCTATGTCTTGTACGCTCTGTGGCAGACAGTAATCACCACACTCCTCGGGTGGAATCTGGCTGCTCGAAAATAACTACAACTGAGAAACGTTTCTAGCGGTCACTGCGTTATAAAAGGTATACACGAGAGAAATTATGCAAGCTGTAATTCTAGCCGCCGGAAAGGGTACCCGCATGTTGCCGCTCACTCTCGAGCGACCAAAGATGCTGGTGAGTGTCGCCGGCCGGCCGCTTCTCGAACACGTCGTCGACGCGCTCCCGGTGGCGGTCGACGAAATAATAATGGTCGTCGGTTACAAGGCCGATATGATTAAACAGTATTTCGGCCATACTTATAATGGGCGGCACATTCAGTATGTGCAGCAGTGGATGGCGGCCGGGACCGCGCATGCACTCTCAATGGCCACACCACTTCTGAAAGATGAGCACTTCTTTTTGTTGAACGGTGACGACTTGCACGGCACCCGAGCGCTTGAAGAGGCAATGACGTATCCGCTCGCTATCCTCGCCGCGACCCATGCGGAGCCTTCAAAGTTTGGCGTCATCGAGCTGAATGATGACCACACGCTCAAAAGCATCATCGAGAAGCCGGCGAACCCACCGAGTACACTTATCTCGACCGGCGCAATGATCATCGACCCGCGTATTTTTAATTATGAAGCAGTGCGGCATGAGACCGGCGAA
>JAYUMM010000018.1:0-5454 GCA_043762685.1 bacterium
CGCGGTGCCTTCAAGCCCGCCCCAAATGTGGATTCGGCCGCGCTCACTATTAGCGATATTTCACGAAACCGCTTCGCAAGCCACGAAGCAGAAGTGCGCTTTTTCGCGCTTATTCATGCTGGCTTCGCTCACAAACGAAAATTTGTGCGCAACAATCTCACGGATGCCGGTTTTGCGGTAGGGGATATTCCCCTCAAGGCACGCGCTGAAGACTTGTCGCTTTCTGATTGGCTCGCGATTATAGGGGAGAAGAACCAGTCATAGGACTGATCATACCCTCGTTGGGTATAGTTATGCAGTATGGACAGATTCCCGCGACGCACGAACCAGCGCCCGGCTCATATTCACCAAGAAGTTCAGTGGTGTAGGGGATATTGTATGAAAAAAAGGCCTGAGTATAGGGTACGTACGAGAGAAGTTCTGCAAACGAAGGAGGAAGTGGTTCAAGAGTAATCAGCCATGTGTAGCTTTGAGTGCACAAGAATGCATAGAGCAATGCTCCGCCAAAGGGGACACTCGTTGCGGCATGTGCCTTTTCTGGTCTGAAGAGAGTATCGAGCGCCTGCCCAAGGGTTGCTAGCGTCGTACCAAGGAATGAATCGTCTTTAGAAGCCTGTTTTGACGCGGCTCCTATTTGCTTCAGGAACAGGGTACGCAGGTCGGTTGTCGTCGCCAAATCTTTCAGCACTTGCTGCTTGATTGAAGCAATTGCGGTGCTCGAGAGACCTTGTTTGGTAGCGACGGTATTTAGTGTGGCTAGAAATGCATCGACATTCTTAAGATTTGTATTTTGAACCGTAGTAGTAGCGATGCTTACGGGCTGGTAAGTAGGAGAGAGTGTTGCTGGTGGGGTGGGAAGAGACAGCACATTGAGTTTCATTCGTGTAAACGTCCCGACGCGCCCCGTGCCCTGTGAGAGCCCTGCGGGCGCGAGCACCTCGCTCGCATACTTATTCTGGAAGCGGATCACGGCCGCTTTGGTGAGTATACCGAAATAGCGAGATTCATTTCCCGAGGAGCCAGGACCAGTTGACGCGATACGGGTAGCAGGGTCTTTGTTTAAAAGTTGCTGGAGCAAAATCACTTGCGGGCCAACAGAACCAAGGGAGAGATTGAGGGTAAACGGAGTTGTTTGTGCTCGGGCAGAGACCCCTCCTAAGAAGGTGGCGACGAGAATAAGAATAAAGGGTACAGAGATTGCGCGCATGCCTACAGAATATCACCTAATGCACATTGTTCTGCTGATATTGACCGCATCTCCTGGATACAACTGGTATACTAATTATGCGTACTATGGGGAGGATCCTAGAAAATTGGCGTACTATTTGTGCATCACTGTTTGCAGTGATGCTGGTAGTGGGCGCGTATGTGTTTGCACGCGGCATAGAGTCGCCACCAACTGCTCAGGCCTCGACCGAGAGTGAGCTCCTCAAAGCAATCGCGACCAAAGATTCAAATGGCGACGGTCTCCCTGACTGGCAGAAGGCGCTCTACGGCATTCCGCTCAATAGTGGAACAACTGACTACTTCCATCTCGGTATGACTGACGGTGAAGCGGTCGCGAAAGGGCTCATTGTGCCGAAGGCGGTTGCCGATATTCCCGTAGCGACCTCGCCATCGGTCACCGTCGACACCGATGGTCTCCCGCCTGCGCCTGCTGAGGGGACGCTCACGGCCGCGTTCTCACAAAGCTTCTTTACGCTCTATCTACAAGCGAAACAGAATGCGGGCGGCGCTGATCTTACGGATCTTCAGCTGAAGGATATCGCGAATCAGGCTCTCTCCCTCCTCTCTTCATCGGTTGCGTCAGTCGCTGATTATAAAAAGCCTGCTGATCTCGCTCAGTCTCTCTCAGGCGCGGACGCACTGACGACCTTTGCTGTTACTGCAGAGGCGCTGCTGCGTAAGAATTCGAACAATGCGACTACGACTGAGCTCGTGTATTTGAAATATGCCGAAAATGGAGACACGGTGGCGCTCACCAAGATCGGGGCGATGGCGAAGTCCTATCGAGATTCAGCAGTGGGTCTCGCTATGCTTGCGGTCCCCCCTGAACTCGCCTCTGCCGACCTCGAGCTCGTGAATGCGCTTATGCGCATGAGTAAAATCCTGAATGACTTCACACTCCTAAATACCGACCCGCTCGCGGCGATGCTCGCACTCACCCAGTATTCAACTTCGATTCAAGGGATTGCGAAGGCGTTTACGGATATCGGAATTGTCTACTCCGTTTCAGGGGTGCATCTCCCTCTTGGTGCTCCCGGAGCGTCGTTTGTGAATCTTATGTCTGACGTCTCTACGAGACGTGGCACGCCGTAATCATGAACACTCGGATATTTAAACCAATAGTCGCCACACTGTTGATGATTACCCTCGTCACCCAGGTGACCCTCTTCGCATTTCCTCAAACAACTCGTGCAGAGGGGGGGGTACCCACCGATGATTTCGTTGTTCAGATAAAGGAGGCCCTTATATATGCCAAAGCAGTGATATCTACTGCGTCAGTGTATGCCACCTATATCAACCAATACTATCTGCAGCCACTCGCATTCGTGATGTCAGTCGGGTTGTTGAAAGCAATGACCGCAGGTGTTATTGCGTTTGCTATCGGGAAGTCCAACGGCACTGGTCAGCCGCAATTCGCACAGGATCTCCAGGGCACACTGCAGAAAGTGGGAGATATTAAGGCACAGGCATTCTTCTTACAGTTTGGGAGAAATTCGAATTCACCTTTTGCGGGCGCGATCACTTCGTCGCTGCGCACCCAGTACCTCCAAAATACGAGTCTATCTGGCTTCTGGGCGGCACAAAAATGTACGCTCGGTCTCTCATCATCAAATGTAAACGCCTTTCTCGCGGGAAGGTGGTCACAGGGTGGCACCAAAGCCTGGCTCGCGCTCACCACCCAGCCACAGAACAATCCATACACTCTCTACCAGACCTCAAAAAGTCAGCTCGCCTCGGTCGTCTTAGCTGCTCAATCGACGCGTGACAAGGTACTCTCGTGGGGTCAAGGCTTTATGTCGTGGTGCGGGACGACTGACTCTAATGCAAGTGCAGGGAGTGCAGGGAGTGCAGGGAGTGCAGGGAGTTCAGGAGAGGCAGGGAGTACAGGGAGTGCAGGAGGAAGTGCTGGTATTAACCCTGGAGACTCATGTCAAAACGCAGACGGAACTGCAGGCACGATAAAGACGCCTGGGTCAGTCATCGCCTCAAGTCTCAGCAAGGTGCTCGGCTCCGCTCAGGATAAGCTGGTTCAAATTGGCAGTATGGCGAAAGAGGTGCAAGGAGTTATGGGCGATATCGCGAACATACTTCAGACGGTCAATGTTGCGAAGAGTATCCTGGGTGGCGTCGGTTCAGGTGGTCTCGCAGGCTTCGGCTCTGGTGGATCGAATTCTGGGCTCAATACCTATAACCGTAGCGATTTCTTGAACGTGACGAACGATACGGTGTATAAAGGATCGGGAGTAGCTATTCAGGCAGATGTTGCTAGCACGTCGAGTAAGCGCGTGAATGACTATGAGGCTGCATGGAATACTATCGGCGGATCGGCACAAAGTGCCTCAGCAGCGCTCACCACCCTCATCACGTTCTGTTTGTCAGCAGATGCGTCGACGACTCAGGCGACACAGACCATACAACAAGCACAGACGGCGATGACTACTGAAGTGACTCCGATATTCGCACGAGTAAGTACTGCTTCGACGACAATAGCGACTGCGCGCGCCTCTATCGCCAAAGTGATGAGTGAAAAAGACGTTCAGACCGACGCCGGTCAAGCCGCCTACTTCAACGATCTCCAGTTACTCCAGACGCTCGCACCGACCGATAATGATGTGCTCACGAGCCAACAGGATGCGACAGGGGGTGGTGCGCTGGCGAGCCCCGCTGGCTCACTCACGGTCTCTGGGCGAACACTCGTTGGCCAGATGATGGTCATCAGTGCAAACGCGGTGACTCTGAAGCAGGCCTGTATCCCAGTCCCCAACCAGTTCGATCAGAGTGGTCAGATTGGTGGATAATATGAAACGACTTCTCTCTACGATGTTTGTGCTTCTTGCGCTCACGGTAGGCGCGATGGGTACAGCGCCTCTCGCGTATGCCACGGCACTAGATTCGGCTGGAGTCACTGGGACAGACGTTTTCGCAGGCGCTGCACAAAATGCGGTATCTGGCGGTGCGCCTACCATTATAGATACCGCCGCCGCCGCGACTCCGACTAACGAGAGTACCGGTGCACAAATGAATAGCACGCTTGCTACGGTGATGAACTGGATTATGAGTCTCTTCGCGTGGCTCCTTGCCGTCGCCGCGATTACGCTCGATAATGCGGTGTTCTACACTGTCGTTACGATGGGGGACTATGTGTCAAAGCTCTCTGCTATAGGCATTACGTGGCGCATTCTTCGTGATATCGGGAACATTATGTTCATATTCGGCTTCCTTGCGGTAGGTATCACGACCATACTAAATGTCGATTGGTACGGGATTAAGAAAATGCTCCCAATGCTCTTGGTCGGTGCGATCTTCCTCAATTTTTCGCTCTTCTTTGCCGAGGCAATTGTCGACACTGGGAATCTCTTCGCTACCCAATTTTATACTCAAATCAACGGTGGCAACCGAGCAGGGGCGAAGAACTTCGACCTTCAATCGATCACTGACGAAGGGATTTCAAATAAGCTGATGAGTCAGCTAGGACTACAAAAAATCTATAGTGATGCACTCACCAAAAAAGAAGTGTTAACCACAAACAATTCGGTGTTTGTCGGCTTCATGGCCGTTATCCTCTTTCTTGTCGCTGCGTTTGTGATGTTCGCGCTCGCCTTTATCCTTATTGCGCGTTTCGTGGCGCTCATATTCCTCATTATTGCCGCACCCATCGGCTTCGCAGGTCTCGCGATCCCGGGCTTCGCAAACCGAGCGAAAGAGTGGTGGTCGCTCCTCTTTCATCAAACCATAGTCGCACCAATTCTGATGCTGATGCTCTATATCGCTCTCGCAGTCATTACCGATGCTCACTTTCTCGCATTTGGTGGTGCACCTAATTGGACAGGATTCGTAGCGGATGCGAGCGGGGCAACCAATCTCACGGGCTTCGCGGGTATGATTCTCTCATTCCTCGTGGCGATGGGGCTCCTGCTCTTGGTGATCGTTTTCGCGAAGCGCTGGTCCGCCTTCGGCGGCGAAGCCGCAACAAAACTGGCCGGAAAGCTCACTTTCGGAGCGACCGCGTGGGCAGGACGAAGTACAGTTGGGTGGGGAGCGAATAGGGCTGCGAAGTATATTCGCACCTCAAGAGTTGGTCGGATACCTCTTGCTGGTACCGGTCTCGTAAGGGGGTTGGATAAAATTGCAGGCGGGAGCCTCGACATTCGTGGCACGGGCGCCCTAAAGGCAATTCCACTAATTGGTTCGATTAATACCGGTGATGTTCAGAAGGGTGGCTACAAG
>JAYUMM010000019.1:0-2305 GCA_043762685.1 bacterium
TGGAAGCTGCAAGGCTTTAGCGAGTCCGAGATAAGCCCGCAGGTCGCGGTCTTCACAACCTTTTTTCGCGACCATATGAATTATTATCATGACGATACCGACGCCTACTTGGCCGACAAGGCATACATTTTTCTATACCAAAAAGAAGAGGATACCCTAGTGGTGGGGAAGCAGTGCGCGCCGATTATTATCGACCGCTACGGCGAGGCAATAGTGAGTAGGACGATCGTGGTTGACGAGTCAAAGCTCCCGAGCGAGTGGCGGCTCACAGTCCCGGGCGTACACAACCGCTACAATGCTGCCCTCGCGCTTACGGCGGTGCGCGCGCTTGGGGTCACCGACGAGGTGAGTCGCGTCGCTCTCGAATCCTTCAAAGGCGTCCCTGGCCGGCTCGAGCTCGTGCGCGAGACACATGGGGTGAAGGTGTATAACGACACCACCTCGACCACTCCCGAGGCGACCTTGGCCGCGCTCGCCGCCCTAGGCACCGAGAAGACAGTACTCATCATGGGTGGTTCTGATAAGAATCTCGATATGAACACGCTCCTGTTCACTCTTGGCGCTGTGAAGCGAGTGATTCTTCTTTCTGGCACAGGCACGAACCGGGTCCTTGAGTTTCTCCCCAACGCTTCTGTATTTGATTCTCTTGAGGCTGCGGTACAAGAAGCGTTTGTCGCCTGCTCTCCCGGCGACACTCTCCTCTTTTCTCCCGCTTTTACCTCCTTCGGTATGTTCAAAAACGAGTACGACCGCGGCGATCAGTTTGTCGCGTTGGTTGAAAAACTATGAAGAAACTTGCGAAACACGCGTTCTGGGTCACCTGTAACTGGTACGGGAGGATCTTTGGGCGGCCATGGCTCGAGCATTTTAATCTAGCGATACTCAATCTTGCACTCCATGGTCTGGGCTACAACAACAGCTACCGGTCGTTTACAGGGGAGCAGTGGTTTATTCGTGACGTACTGAAACGGGGGGATATACGGGTGTGTATTGATGTGGGCGCAAATGTGGGGAACTATGCGAGAGAGCTTATCAACACGCTCGATTGTACGGTCTACGCGATTGAACCCACCTCTCCTTCATTTGCACAGCTACAGAAATGTGCAGCAGAGAGGCCGAATACACTTTTCCCAATTCAAAAAGCGGTGCTGGATGCGCCTGATACGGTCACGATGTACTCCCGTGCGGCACTCGACGAGACCGCGTCGGTCGACGCAGGCGCATTTGGCCCCACTGCAGTGAGAGAAGAAGTAGCGGCAGACACGCTCGACACGATTGTCGCTCCGCTCAATCTCACACGTATCGACCTTATTAAAGTAGACGTTGAGGGATATGAGCGCGAAGTGTTCCGCGGGATGCAGAAGACGCTCACTCAATTCCGACCCGCCTATATCCAATTTGAATTCAATATCGCGCAGCTGAAGCGTGGCTACACGGTCTATGATTTGTGCCAGATGCTTCCCGACTACGAGTTCTACCGCCTCCTCCCGCGGGGGTGGATACGAATACATCCTGAAAAATTCGCGAGCAATATATTCATGTTCTCAAATATCGTCGCGAAACGAGTATGAATGAAATAGATCGCAACGCGAAAATAATCTGGGACTATATGCTGATGCATCATGAGCTGCGACCGATGGATGCGGTCTTTGGACTTGGGACGCACGATGTGACCCTCGCCGAGCGTGCTGCAGACTTGTTTTTAGCTGGATACGGAAAGATTCTTATTTTTTCTGGCGATAGTGCTGAGAAGCATAGCGGTGTCCCCACATTTGAGAGACCAGAAGCTGAAGTTTTTGCGGACATCGCGATAGAGCGGGGTGTTCCACGCGACAAAATTCTTATTGAGAACAAATCGA
This sequence comes from bacterium, assembly GCA_043762685.1. Lineage (GTDB taxonomy): Bacteria > Patescibacteriota > Minisyncoccia > Phycocordibacterales > Phycocordibacteraceae > C7867-001. The sequence continues at coordinate 1,860 of JAYUMM010000019.1, forward strand.
CCAATACTCAAGAAAATATTGAGTTTGTACGCGACATTCTCAAAGAGAAAAATATCTCGGTACATTCTTTTCTCTTGGTACAAAAACCATTTTCGGAGCGTCGTACCTATGCGGCGTTTAAGAACTACTGGCCTGAGGCAGACTGTATCGTCACCTCTCCGCAGATCTCGTATGAGGACTATAAAATACAAATGGAAAAACGCGGCAAGAACCTGATCAGTGGTCTTGTTGGTAATCTCCAACGAATCAAAGAATACCCCGCAAAGGGTTTTCAGATTCCGCAAGAAATTCCTCCAGAGGTATGGGCTGCCTATGAGAAGCTTGTCGAGCTAGGATATACAAAATATGCTATTCCTAAACTATGGAACTAAAAGGAAAGAAAGTGCACTTTGTGGGTATTGCAGGAGTGGGTATGTCTGCTCTTGCACAGCTTATGGTCGATAAGG
>JAYUMM010000020.1:0-7903 GCA_043762685.1 bacterium
TTTGTCAAAAGTATGATATAAGAATTCTGTGTGTATGCTCTGCCCCCACAAGGGAAGGGGATGGTACTCACTGCACATACAATCGTTTTTCAACCCCAAAGCCCTTAAATGGGCGGGAGATCTCCATGAACGTTCTTCTCCGTAGTACGCCCATCGCCATCGCCGCAGCCTCTGTCATCCTCACCGCTTGCGGCGGCGGTGACAACGATCCTGCTCCGTCGCCCGTCGCTGCGGCACCCGCTGCGCCAACTTGTGTCCTCTCAGTCTCGCCGTCGGCGATCAAGAATGGGGACCAGACCATGCTCTCGTGGAATACCGCGAACACCACGGCGTTCGCGGTGGACCAAGGGGTGGGTGCTCAAAAGCTGGTCACTGCTGGTTGGCAGTCGGTCTCTCCAGCGACGACGACGACCTACACCGGCACCGCGACTGGCCCCGGCGGAACGGCGACCTGTGCTAGCTCGGTGACGGTCGCCGCTCCGGCTCCAGTCGCCACGCTCGCTCCAGGCGATCTGACGTTTGCGAACGTCCAGACCGATCGGTACGATACGACGGTGACCCGCGGTGAACGCAACATCTTGGCAGCCGGGATACAGATCCAACACAAGTCGAGCGTGAAGAAGGCACGCGTCACCCAGTTCGTGTTTCAGAACATGTCTGCGAACTACGATCCGGCCGCCATCAAGAGGTTTCGGATGGTGGATAGCTTCGGCAACGACCTGCCGGCGGCCTACACCGTGACGGCCGACAAGAACGGCAAGGTCGTCATCGACTTCGCTGTCGACTGGGACGTGGCTCAGGTGAGTTCTGGGCGGATCTTCTGGCTCGACATCTCGATGAGCACGGGCGCGGTCAAGGGTACCAAGTTCGCCTTCGTGCTGAAACATGCACAGACGCACGAGGCATACATCGAGGTGGTCTCCGAAGTGAAGGGTGGCGAGATGGCGGTGGTGGAAACTGCTGCCGGCACGAGCCTCCCGACGGTGACCACGACGTCGCCGGCGATCTATGCTGCGCCGCCGCTCTCGGTTTACCAGGAGCAAGACGTGGCAACAATTGCGATTGCGTGCCCGAAGGACGAGGCCGATCCGTGTGTCCTGGTCGAGATCAAGGATGTGGCGGCGATGCTCTACGGAACCAGCGTGATTATCGACCATGTCTACTACGGCCCGAACCAGACCAGCTGGGACGGGACCAATTACAGCTCGACCTTCAAGTTCTTTGGTCTTTCAATCAACCCAGGCGAGACCAAGACTTTGACGTTCCGCGGCATCCCGTTTGCCACGATGTCGACATTCAAGATCGTCGACATGACCATGGCTGTGGGGTCCACGAACAATCAGGTCACCGTCAGCCCGTATGTCCCGGCCGGCGACTGCACGTTGGTCGTGGGCGACTGTCCGCAGAACTGATCAGCCTGCGGCGGGGCCACAAGCCCTGCGATTGATCGCCTATTGACGCCGTACTTCCGCAAGGGAGTACGGCGTTGACTTTTTATACATGCTAGAATTTCCGTATAGAAAATACTATTCCGAAGATACTCATCGGGGGTGCTCGGTTTAGTGATCGGGGGTGCGGATATTTTCTTCTACTGCGCGCACCTGCAGCCGCAGGTGCGACAAGACATTCTTGCTATTTGGCGCAGCGATGATATCGAAATAGCGTGGCTCGAGTCGCATAAAGGGAAAGTCTGCCCAGCATCGTGGGAGCCGGGAGAGGATACGCTCGAGCCCGGGCTCGATCTCGTCGGCAAGCTTTAAATAAAAAATAAAAGAGCCGCCAGCGAGTACGCTGGCGGTGGAGCCCCACTCAAGCTCAGCAGGGAATTCCGAAGCTGTTACCTCTCTCTTCTTCAGTGCGTGCTTCGTAGACCAGTGTCTGGGTGAAGCTTAAGAAGCCTTGGCCCCAACACTGGCTTGTATTGACGATAAGCCGTAACTGGGGAGAGATAGTTGCGAGGAATGTACACACTCGCTTGTCGAAGTCCTCCTGCGACTCCTCTGGTCTGATTCGGAAAGTGATAGAGCTCAACATGGCGACCTCCTTTCAGGTACAACACCGCACCAGTGCGGTGAGATCGTCGGGTGTCTTACGTCCGGCAATATACTAATCATAGCTCACAAATCACCTCGCAAGGGAGGTGCTGACCCCTATAAAACAAGAACGCCAATCGCGAGCCAGAAAAGGCTGCAATTGGCGTTGGTCGGCTGCGCCGCCGCTATGCGGCTGGCGGAGCCTGGTTCGCTGGGCCGACGAGCGACTTGCCGTTGTCGCCAATCGGGACCCCTTCTATCATCACGAACGAAAGTGTTTCGAGGTCCCGCCATTTCGTCATGACGACGCACCTCTCAAGGGCCTCTTGATCGATAAACGGACCGAGTACTCTCGGTTGCGCCAGCAGCATTGTGCTGTTAACAATGAGGAACTTCATTTTTACTCCTTTGGGAACGGTCAAACCGGATGGCCTGACTAATAATGATTCTAACACATATAAAAACATTTGCAAATGTGCCGGGGGAGAGACTTGAACTCTCATGTCTTTCGACGAGGGGTTTTGAATCCCTTGCGTATACCATTTCGCCACCCCGGCGCTACACATCACGATACCATATGCTAAAATCATGTACATGAAAGATGATGCCGCGTACGTACCCACCAAATACGACTCGGTGTTCTGGATCGATGTTGATCGGATTATCCCGAACCCGTATCAGCCGCGCAGAGACTTCACCGAGGCAGGTCTCGTTTCTCTAGCCGAAAGTATTCGCCAGTACGGAGTGCTCCAGCCACTCGTGGTGAGTCGCTCTGAAGTCGAAAAGCCCGAGGGTGGTCTCGAGAGTGTGTATGAGCTCATCGCCGGTGAGCGGCGGCTGCGCGCGAGTAAACTCGCGGGGCTCAAGCAGATACCAGTCGTCATTCGCCAAGGCGAGAGTAATCTCACAAAGCTCGAGCTCGCGATTATCGAGAATTTGCAGCGAGAAGATTTAAATGCGATTGACCGTGCGAAAGCACTCGCAAAGCTGATCGAGGAGTTTGGCATTTCGCATGCTGAGTGTGCAGCCAAGATCGGTAAGAGCCGCGAATACGTCTCGAACTCGCTCCGCCTCCTCTCCTTGCCTGAACACATACAGCAGGCGATTGTTGCCCGCGAAATTAATGAGGGCCACGCGCGCCCCTTGATGACGCTGAACGAGCGGCCCGAAGAACGAGAGACTCTTTTTAAAGAAATTATTCTTAAGCGCCTTTCGGTGCGTCAGGCAGAACGCATCGCACGCTCGATCGCGCAGGAGCGGGTGCACAAAAAGAATCGCAAGTCGCCAGAGATGGTCGAGATCGAGAAGTCGCTTACCGAGACGCTCGGCACACGCGTGATTATCGAACAGAACGCCGAAGGTGGTCGCTTACTTATCGAATTTTTCTCACCCGACGACTTACAACAGTTGGTTGATGCTCTCGCTACTGAGCGTTCAAATGTGCAGGCGAGCGACATGATGCCAACGTTCCCAAATACGACGCAGCTTGACGAACTGGTGCAGGCAGGCGATCCAGTTCCTCCCGCAGCACCGGAAGAGGTTGAAGAAGATCTCTACTCGGTAAGTAATTTTAGTCTGTAAAGAAATAGCCCCATCGAGGGGCTATTTCTTTGGGAACTTGTGCGCGGAGCGCCGTCGAGCCGGCTTACTCGGTTCGGTCATACCAAGCGTTGCGCGGATATGCCGACGCGCGAGCGAGGTGCGTGCAATCTCAAGCCACTTCGGTGAAGGGTGCGCAGAGTCTCGGCGAATAATCTCGACGACCTCACCGTTCCCGAGTGGAGTCTCGAACGAGACAAGCTTACCGTTTACTTTGGCACCCTGCAGGTGATCGCCCAAATCAGAGTGTATTGCGTAGGCAAAGTCGATGGGAGTTGAGGCGACCGGCAGGTCGATAACGTCGCCTTGCGGAGTAAACACAAAAACGCGATGCGAAAAGAAATCTTCTTTCAGTCCTTCTACAAAGTCGTCGGAGCCTGCGATGGTCGCATGTGCATCGGCAAGCTCAGCGAGCCAGAGCGGCACCTTCACTGTCTCGCGTGTGGAGGTATTGTCTGCACCATCTCTATCTTTTTTTGTAACGCGCATGAGGGAGGGGATGAGTGAGCGTATCCAGGTGAAAGAGAGTGCCGAGAATCGGCTTTTCTGGGCGTCGCCATCGAGTTTCTCGACATCTTTACCGAGCTGTTTGTACGACATGTGCGACGCAATACCGAACATCGCACTGCGATGCATCTTTTCGGTGCGTATCTGGACCTCGACGACACCTGCGCCTGGAGTCACGACCGTCGTGTGAAGTGACTGGTAACCGTTGGGCTTCGGGAAGGCGATATAGTCTTTAAATTTACCCGGGAGCGGGCGATAGAGCGCATGAACGATACCAAGCGTCGTGTAGCAGTCTTCAATTGAGGGGACGATGAGGCGCAGTGCTGCAATATCGTGGATAAGATTAATATCGTCGTGTTTACGCGCCAGCTTTTGGTGGAGACTCCAAAGCCCTTTCATGCGAATGTCAGAGCGGAAGGTGGTAAGATTTTTGCTCGCCAATTCTTTTTTTAATTCCTTTTGTACCTTTGCGAGACCATTTTCGGTTTCTTGTGTTTTTAACTTACGTACTTCAGCAGTGTGGAGTGCGGCATCGGGGTCGATAAAAGGGAAGGCGAGATCTTCGAGGTCGCGCTTCATTTTGCCCATACCAAGACGGTCAGCGATCGGGGCATAAATCTCTATTGTCTCGAGTGCAATACGGCGGCGCTTGTGCTCCGGTACGTGCGAGAGCGTCTGCATATTGTGGTAGCGGTCAGCAAGCTTCACGATGAGTACGCGGATATCACTTGCGGTGGCGACGAGGAGGCGGCGCAAGCTTTCAGCGTGACGCTCCGCGCCACGATACTTGTGCGTGCCGAGTTTCGTAACGCCGTCGACGATGAAGAGGAGCTCCTCTCCAAATTCCTTTTCCATCTCGTCGCGCGAGACGCGACCGTCTTCGACTGCGTCATGTAGGAGTCCGGCGGCGATAGTGGTTGCATCCATTCCGTACTCTGCCAGAACTTTGGCAGTCGCGGCAGGGTGGATGAAGTAGGGCTCGCCCGAATAGCGGTTCTGACCCTCGTGTGCCGCTTTTGAATAGGCGTAGGCTTTTTCGACCAAGGCGAGGTCTTCTGATGTCGCGTTCTGCATCTCGGCGATGATCTCTTTCACGGTCGTCATAGAAGCCCACTATACACCGCTTAAGTGGTTATTTCATTTCAAATACTCAGCGGCTTCGTCGGGCGTGAGTGAATCGGGGGAGGCAGACTCGGGTAGGTAAATGCGACGGAGGCCTTTTTTGAGGAAGAGTCCCTGCTTTGATTTGTAAAGAGTGAGCTCTTTGCCGGTGCGCGGGTGTTTGCCGATTTCTCTGACGATTTCAACGCCCTTGGGTGGTCGCTTTGGTGCAGCAAGAAGACCGAGTGCTACATCAAGAGTGACGGTATAAGGGTCGCCGATGTTTGTTTTGAGCGAACGGAACTCGCCATCGCTCCCGACGTACGGGCCAAAGCGGCCAGTCGAAGCGAACACTACTTTGCCGGTCGAGGGATGCAGCCCGAGCTCGCGCGGAAGCGAGAGATACCTGACCGCGTCTGCAAGGGTGACGGTCGCGAGGTCGGTACCAGCAGGGATGCTTGCACGCTTGGCAGCGGTTTTGGGGCGACCTTTGCCACGCTTCTCTTTTGCTTTGGTTGCTTTCTTTTTCTTCCCTACAACCACCTCGGGTTCAGGCTCGGCAACCACGACTGGCTCGGGGAGCGCCATCTCTACATAGGGGCCGAATCGGCCACTCTTTATATATATAGGAGCACCGGTATCGGGGTGGACGCCGATCGGTTCATCACCTTTGATCTCAGCACCGGTCTCGCTTCGTGCCCCAAGACAGTCGGGGTAGCGTTTGCAGCTCATAAAGACTCCCCCACGACCAAGCTTCATTTCCATTGGGCTTCCACAGAGTGGGCAAGGGAACTCTGTGCCGGCATCGCCGAGCGATGTAGCTTTTGGCAATTTATCTTTTGCTCTCACCTCTTTCTCAAACGGGCCATAAAACGCAGTGAGCGTTTCAGTGTAGCCGCGCTCGCCACGCGCGATCTCATCGAGCTGATCCTCCATCTGGGCGGTAAAGGTGTCGCTTACATACTCGGGGAAGTTTTCTTCAAGCCAGCCCGAAACGACCATGCCGGTCGCGGTTGGCTTCAGTGCGCGACCGAGTTTCTCGACGTACCCGCGATCTTGAATCGTTTTCATAGTCGAGGCATAGGTCGATGGTCGGCCGATACCGCGCTTTTCGAGCTCTTTAATCAATCCCGCTTCGGTGTAGCGATTTGGTGGCTCGGTCTGCTTCTCTTCAGCGGCAAGTGAGAGAAGCGAGAGTGGGTCGGTTGCAGCAAGCTTCGGGAGCTCGACGTCTTCGCCTCTCGCGGCTGTATCGAGTGCGAGCCAGCCCGGAAAGAGCATGCGAGAGCCGCTTGCAGTAAAGAGTGGAATATCGGCATCGGCTTTTGCTGAAAGACTGGTGCGCATAATTTTGGCAGCGGCCATTTGCGACGCGATTGCGCGCGTGCGAATGAGCTCATAGAGCTGTACTTCGTCGGGCATAGTACCGGCCCGCACCTTGAGTGGGTCGGTCGGGCGAATTGCTTCGTGTGCCTCTTGCGCATTCTTACTCGTTGTTTTATATGCGCGGACTTCGAGATAGTCTTTGCCAAAGGTTTGTTCAATGACACTTGCCATTTTTGCGACTGCTTCTTCACCAAGGTTCACCGAGTCGGTACGCATGTAAGTGATGTGGCCGGCCTCGTAGAGTTTTTGCGCTGCGCGCATTGTCTTTGATGGTGCAAAGCCAAGGCGTGTCGAAGCGGTCTGTTGCAGGGTCGACGTAGTGAAAGGGGGGCGAGGATTACGCTCTTCTGCCTTCTCGGTAATGTTGGCGACGCTCCATGAGGCACTGCGGCCGGCCTGCACAATACGATCTGCTTCTTCTTTTGAGGCGGGTTGCTCGACGCAGGTGGTAGTGAAGTCGCCGACCGAAGACTTAAAGAGTGCGGATAATACAAAATAGGTGACTGGATTGAATGAAATAATTTCGCGTTCGCGCTCTGCGACGATACGCAGTGCCGGTGACTGTACGCGCCCCGCTGAGAGCCCGTAGCGCACTTTGCGCCAGATGAGCCCGGAGAGATCGTAACCGACGATACGGTCGAGCACGCGCCGCGCTTCTTGCGCGCGGCGCAAATTCTCATCTATCAGCCGCGGGTGCTCGATAGCGGCTTCAATAGCCGCTTTGGTAATTTCGTGAAAGACGACGCGTTTGGGCTTCTTCAGTCCGGCGACCTCTTTAATGTGCCAAGCGATCGCCTCGCCCTCGCGGTCGGGGTCGGTCGCGAGATAAATCTCGCTCGCGTCCACCGACTTTGCAGCACGCTCGATTTTCTCGATGACTTCGCGTTTTTCAGCGGGAATCACGTAGCGGGGAATAAACCCGCCTTCGATATCGACCGCGTCTTTATTGCTCTTTGGCAAGTCACGCACGTGACCTACCGAAGCTAGAACGGTGTAGTTCTTGCCAAGGTAATGCTGGATCGTGCGCGCCTTGGTGGGCGACTCGACGATAAGTAATCGCTTCTCCATCTGCTCACTCATAGCGCACGTACCTATATATGGTCAAGTGTGAATGCGAATCAGCGAAGCAAAAAACGGATTGTAAGACTTGGCCGAGCGGCCTGGAGTGCTACCTATTTTTGCTTCGCTGATTCGCTATGTTCGCTCACGCCACCTCAACGCAAATCGGATGATGGTCAGAGCCAATGCGATCGGGAATGACCTCGGCTTTTTTGATA
>JAYUMM010000021.1:0-2020 GCA_043762685.1 bacterium
CCTGCAAATGTGTCTTTATATGACGCTACCGAGAGAATGAAAAAAGCTGACTCGTTCCCACCCGAAGACGAATCTCCTCGCGTCGAAACGACCCCGATCATACTCCCCTTCTCATTCATATTGCGGAGCAGAATACCGGGCGCCGAAGTGTGGAGCATAGTGAGAATACCTTCTGGAGTACTACTTGCATCCGCAGTGTTTGTTGTAGAGAGTAGTCGAACCGTGCCAGGAGTAAGGGGAAGGCGTGCCGACTCCGCGACAGCCCGCAATAACACTTGGCCGGTACCCGACACAAGAGCGCGATCATCAATAAGAATCGGTGCAGCCACCGTGGTTGGCGTCACTTGAGTCGGTATATGTGCAGCGACGTAGCGCGTATAGGCCACATATGCCCCGGCACCACCAGCAATAAGGAGTACAACCCCTGCGACAGCATACACGCGCGCCATAGGGAATGACTGCTTCGGTGCATCTTTATTCGGTGCCCCTTGTCGAGCGTCCTGTTCGGCAGCAAGTACAGTCGCAGTCGACGCGCGCGTTTCCCGTACGCGCTCCAGAAAATCTCCTGAGTAGGTTTGCAGGGGTGTGACCGAGAGCGGAGTGTTTACCGCCTCTACTGGCGGCGGGGGTGGAATTGGTTTTGAAATTGGTTTTGGTGGGTGAGGCGGCACAGAAACGGGGTGTGTCGCAGAAGACTTGACTGCGGCCGTACCGCCCCTGTGTAGCATCTCTATATCTCCTTCATACGTACGAACATGCTTCTCCGGTTGATCCGGTGAGGCGTCGATAATAGTTCCTGGATCCGTATCCATATCTCCCTTATAGTAGCGCATTTAGCGCAATACAATGCGTGTTATGCGCCCGAAGGTGGTCCTTCAGGGGCGCGAAGTGATGGTAAATTTGTGCGGGTCGTCGCACATATCGGTAAATGCGTGCGCGGCCTCCTTCAATTTGCCCGATGATGATTTGCCGAATGAGATGACCTCAACTTGGCATCCCTCATTCATATCAAGATATTGTATGAGCGGTACAAAGTCACCGTCGCCAGTCACTAAGACGACAGTATCGAGCTTTGGCGCGAGCTTCACGGCATCAATTGCAAGGCCGACGTCCCAGTCAGCTTTCTTAGCGCCATCGGCGAATACTTGCAGATCTTTGACTTTTGTCTCGATGCCCATCTTGGTAAGTGCTTCGAAGAAATTCTTTTCTTCACCACTCTCGGTCGAAATGACATACGCAATTGCACGCACGAGAAAGCGGCCACCGACGGCCTCTTCGAGAATCTGGCCAAAGTTGACGCGCGCCTTATAGAGGTGCTTCGCACTGTGATAGAGATTTTGTGTATCGATAAATACCCCGACACGTTGGGCTGGATGTTTGATAACTGCCATAAAAATATATTACTTATGCAAACGAAATAATAAAAACTACTCCTATCTTAGCATTCAATGCCGATTCAAAAGAGTGCTGTGCAAAGCGGGGGAAGGCGATTTCTGGAGTCGTACTGTGTGGTACGACAGAAGCAATCGCAGTGTCCCGTAAGGCAGCAGCGTGCGCTTTTACGCGGCATTACTTCTTGAGACCGAGCTTCTTTATAAGCGTCGTGTAGTGACGTTTATTGTTGGTCACGAGGTAACGGAGGTGCGATCGACGATCAGCGACCATCTGGAGAAGACCACGGCGTGAGTGAAAATCCTTCGGGTTCTTCTTCAAATGCTTTGCGAGCTCGTCGATCTGCTTGGAAAGGAGTGCTACCTGCACATCGGCAGAGCCGGTGTCAGTATCGTGACGGGCGATATTCTTAATAATAACCGCCTTTTTCTTGGTCGTAAGCATTGTTCTACCCTACCATATCTTGTGAAAATACGCAAGTCTTGTGTAATAACGACGACTTGCGTATTTTCATCCCGCGTAGGCCTGCAGCAGATGGGCGTGGTGGGGATAAAATAATGTGCGCACTTCCCTGCTACAATGACTATATGCAAGCCGAGAATGCTAAGCGACAATTTCTAGAATATAT
>JAYUMM010000022.1:0-3990 GCA_043762685.1 bacterium
CTCTACGACCTTGCGCTCGTTCCGTGTGAGGAGCCTTTTACTGAGCGCTTTAATCGCGGGCTTATTATGGGTCCCGACGGGGCTAAGATGAGTAAGTCGAAAGGGAACGTGGTGAACCCAGACGAATTCGTGCAGAAGTATGGTGCCGACGCGGTGCGGCTCTACCTCGCCTTTATCGGCCCCTACAACGAGCCCGGCAGCTACCCGTGGAATTTGGAAGGCGTTGCCTCGATGCGTAAGTTCCTCGAACGTATCGAACGTCTTACCGAAAAAAAAGTATGTATTGACATCGTAAGTCCATATATACAGCAGGCAGTGGCGAAAGCGAGTGCGAAGATCGCCGATGATGGTGACCGATTTAAGTTCAACACGGGCGTTGCAGCACTTATGTCGCTCATGAACGAGCTCGAGGCACTGCCTGAAGTGCCGAAACGAACACTGTCTGACCTCCTGGTTCTGCTCGCGCCGTTTGCGCCGCACCTGGCAGAGCACCTGTGGGAAAAGCTTGGAGGGGAGGGCAGTGTGCACAGCCAGCCGTGGCCTTCGATCGAAGTTGCTACGGCCACCGAGCACACGGTAGTGGTGCAGGTAAACGGCAAGCGCCGCGGCAGCGTGACTCTCGCGAGCGGAGCGAGCGAGGAGGAGGCGGTGGCGACCGCTATGGCTATCTCTGCCGTGGTCGCGGCGCTTGAGGGGAAGGAGCCGTCTCGGGTCGTCTACGTGCCAAACCGGCTCGTGAACCTCGTTGCCTAGGGGGCTTGTTGACGTTACATAGGAGACCTGCTAGATTATAGAGGCATCCGAATGAGCGTAATGAACCATAAATGAGTGAGAGCGACGACACAAAAGCAACGGCGACTGGCACCGTTGAGGAAGTGCTACCTAATTCACTTTTTCGTGTGCGCATGGAGGTGCCAGAGGACCCAACCAATGAGGATGTGGAGAGTGGGGATGCAGCGAAAGAGGGTGAGCTCTTGCTCGCCTATCTTGCCGGTAAAATGCGCCTCCACCGTATCCGCGTCTTGGTTGGGGATAAGGTAGAGATGGTACTTGACCCCTATGGAGGTCGAGCACGGATTGTGCGACGATTAACTTAATTTTTTAAACCTAGTTACGATGAAAGTTCGTGCGTCCATCAAAGTCCAACAGCCAGGAGACCAGCTCGTACGCCGAGGTGGGCGTCTCTATCGTATTAACAAGAAGAATCCGCGTCGTAAGGCGCGTCAGGGCTAACTTTTAAGTACTCATTACTATGCGTATTGCCGGCGTCACCATTCCTGATAACAAACAACTCGCGTACTCACTGCCGCTTATTTTTGGCATTGGCCCAACACGCGCTCGTGATATTTTGAAGCAGACTGGTATTGCGGTGACCAAGAAGGGGAGTGAGCTTACTGCCGATGAGGAGCAGAAGATTCGTGCACTTACCGAGTCATTTACTATCGAAGGTGAGCTGCGCCGAGAAATCGGACAGAACATCAAGCGTTTGAAGGATATCCGTTCACTTCGTGGCGATCGTCATGCACGCGGCATGCCGGTACGCGGACAGCGCACCAAAACCAACTCGCGTACTCGCCGCGGCAACGTGCGTAAGACCATGACCTCTGGTCGTCGTAAGCTCGAAAAGACTTAATTATATATATGGGAAAGAAACGAATCATTAAAAAAAGTGGCAGAGGCCTCGACTCAGGACGCAAGGAGCGTGCTATGTCGAAGGCGACCAAGCGCCACCTCGAGAAGGGTATCCTCCATATTGAGGCGACGTTCAACAACACCAAAGCAATCCTTACCGACGAGAAGGGTAATGCGGTCGTGTCTTCAAGCGCCGGCGCACTTGGTTTCTCGGGTGCACGTAAGTCAACACCGTATGCTGCAGCAAAAGTGGGCGAATTTCTCGGTGAGAAAGGGATGATGATTGGCCTCAAGGAAGCGTCGGTAGTAATTCGTGGTGTCGGCGCAGGCCGCGAATCAGTGCTCCGCGCATTTTCAGGCAAGGGTATTCAGATCCGTACGATTAAAGACGTGACGCCGGTGCCGCACAATGGCCCGCGTCCGCCGAAGCCGCGTCGCGTGTAATTCTCGATTATGAAAACTGGACCACGATATAAAATCGCAAAACGCCTTGGCGCAACTGTCTTTGAGAAAGCTCAGACACAAAAGTTTGCTATCTCTGCAGAGCGTAGTGCAAAGAACAAGCGCCGCGGACGCGGACGCCAGAGCGAGTACGGCAAGCAGATGCTTGAGAAGCAGAAGGTGCGCATCACCTACGGGCTCCCCGAGCGCCAGTTCCACAACTACGTACGCAAAGCATTGTCGGCACACAGCGCACAGCCAACCGACCGCCTCCATGAGCTTCTTGAGCTCCGCCTCGACAATGTAGTCTGGCGGCTCGGGCTTGCTTCGACGCGGCGCGGTGCCCGCCAGATGGTGGCGCACGGTCATGTCATGGTCAACGGTAAGAAGATGCGCGTGCCTTCGTGCGCGCTCTCGGTCAGTGACAAGATCAGTGTGCGCGATGGTTCGAAGGAGCACGGGGTCTTGGTCGGCTTTGCTGAACGGTTCGCCGACCGGACGCTTCCTTCATGGCTTTCGTGGAACCCGAAGGCAATGGAAGGAAGTGTGTCTGAGCGACCGACGACCTCGTCGGCCGATGTCGCAGGCGACCTAGTCTCGGTGCTCTCGTTTTACACGAGGTAATTTTATTCACTGGTCATTACGATTGCGTTATGGAATACCACATCACACTTCCGAGTAAGCCCCGTATCGTGTCTGAAGAAGACATGCAGGGTGTTTATGAGATTGATTCACTGTACCCGGGCTACGGTCACACGCTCGGCAACAGTCTTCGCCGCATTATCCTCTCCTCGCTTCCTGGCGCGGCTATTACGCAGGTCAAGATCGAGGGCGTGCCGCACGAATTCGCGACTATCGAGGGTATGCGCGAGACGGTTATGGAGCTTCTTCTTAACTTGAAGCGCGTACACTTCGTCTTGCATGGCGATGAACCACAAACTATTTCGCTCGTAGCTAAGGGCACGGGTGAAGTGACCGCAAAAGATTTTAATGTTCCTAGCCAAGTTGAGATTATGAACCCAGAGCAGCACATCTGTGATCTCTCAGGGAAGGCAACACTCGAACTCGAGGCGACTATTGAGCGCGGCCTCGGCTACGTGCCGCGCGAAGTGCTTACAAAGGATAAAGTCGACATCGGCACAATCGCGCTCGATGCGACCTTTACCCCGATTCGTCGCGTGAACTACGAAGTCGACAATATGCGTGTCGGTGATCGCACTGACTTCAACCGCTTACGCATCTTGATCGAGACCAATGGCACTATTGCTCCGAGGGAAGCACTTGAGCAGTCGATCGAGACGATGATCCACCAGCTGAAGGCCGTGATCGGTTTCCAGGAGAGTGAGACGGCAATGCACGACACTACATCTACTTCAGACGTAAAAGAGACTGCATCAGAGAGTGCAGCCACTAAAGTAAAAGTTGCTGATCTCGGACTGCCAGCACGCATTACCTCGGCACTCGAAGGTGCGGGTATTAAGAGTGCCGCTGGTTTGGCTAGAAAGACGGCAAGCACACTCAAAGAGTTCGACGGCATTGGCGAGAAGGCAGTCGAAGAAATCGCTGAGGCACTCGCAGGTCACGGCCTCACGCTCAAAGGCGAATAACTACTATGGCATACACGAAAAAAGCACAGACGTTCCATCGAAAAACCGGTCAGCGTACCGCTCTTTTGAAGTCGCTCGCACGATCGCTTGTGCTCGAGGAGCGCATTTCGACGACCGAAGCAAAGGCCAAGGCACTGCGCCCACTCGTTGAGCGTCTGGTCACGTATGCCAAGAAAAATACGGTCGCAAGTCGCCGCCTTACGAAAGCCCGACTGGGTGACGACGAGGCAGTGAAGAAGCTCTTCGACTCGATTGCGCCGCGCTACACGACTCGCGCCGGTGGCTACACACGTATCGTGAAGCGATCGGT
>JAYUMM010000023.1:0-2273 GCA_043762685.1 bacterium
TCGCTGCACCGGGAGAGAACCCGATTTTTGTGAGTGGTAAGAGACGGAGGTCGACACGCCCGACAATATCTTTGCGTGGCAAGGGGCCCCACACACGACTGTCAGAGCTGTTGGGGCGATTGTCGCCCATCACAAAGTATTCGTCAGGATTCAAGGTGATATTTTTGGTATAAGTCGCATCTTCGTTCACGATATAGGGCTCGGCGAGTTTCTTTTTTGCTCCCGATATGGTGGTGATAGTCACTACTCCGTGATCAATTGAGACAGTCTCGCCTGGGAGCCCAATGATGCGCTTAATATAGAAAATCGATGGGTTGTTGGGGTAACGAAAAACGGTTACGTCGCCACGGGCGGGAGAAGAGAAGTCATACACAAGCTCATCGACGATAAGGTAGTCGAGATTTGTGAAGGTGGGGTGCATTGATTCGCCATCAACGACGAAGGGAGATATGACGAACACACGAATAGGAATGACGACAACGACAATGAGGAAGGCGAGGGTGAAAAGATCCTTCAAAAGACCCTTTCCGGTGTCAGACATGCGCGTATTGTACGCGGTAGCAATTTGTATGCAAGTATTTCGCTCGTTGCTGAGAAAAAAGGGTCGCGCTCCGGCCCGCTCGGCCAAGTCTTACTACCATTTTTCCTCCTCAACTCGCTCAATTCACTATGCGAGTTGCTGTGCTAGTATGCGCGCATGGCATTCGTGATAGTCGGGCTCGGGAACCCGGGCACAGAATACGAAAAGACGCGGCATAACGCGGGGCGAAGCGCGGTGGAGCTTATTGCTCAAAATGAAGGTATGGGTGAGTTCGCGGTGAATAAAGTTGCGAAGGCACTTGTTGCGAAGGGCACCGTCGGTGGCGAGAATGCGATCCTCGTATTACCCGAGACGATGATGAATATCTCAGGGAAGGCGGTCACACCATTTGTGAAGAGTGTTAAGGCGGCGAAGAATCTTCTTGTTATCCACGATGATCTCGATTTGCCTTTGGGCACGATTAAAATGGTATTTGGTCGTGGCAGTGGCGGGCATAAAGGCGTCGAGTCAATTATGCGTGCGTTGAAGACCAAAGACTTTGCGCGCATTCGCATTGGTATTTCAGCAGTGGGGAAGAAGAATCAGGCCAAGAAGGTACAGGGTGAAGAGAAAGTAATTAAGATGGTAATCGGGAAGTGGAAGCCGAGTGAAGAAGTCGTGGTGAAGAAGATGCTGAAGAAGGCCGCCGAAGCCACACACGTTTTCGCAATTGGCGGGCTCGAAGCTGCCACTATGTTCGCGAATACGAAGTGAGATACAGAAACACCCGCGGCGCCAAAGGCGCCGCGGGTGTTTGCTACTCACTACCAACTTCTTATTTCTTCTTACCCGCGTATGTGAGTGTCATGCGCTGCTCCTTTGGTTCAAAGAGCGCAATGCTAAACGGATAGGTCTTTCCGAGCTCGAGTGCTTCGCGCAGTGCCGCGGGCGACTCAAATTCAGAAACATGCACCAATCCTGCAACCCCTTCTTCAATCGAAGCGAGTGCGCCATGCTTGTTGTACTTGATGATGACGCCTGGCACCTCCATACCCTTCGAGTACCGTGTTGAAGCGGTATGCCACGGATTCTCTTTGAGTGCTTTGATTGAGAGCGAGATCTTGCCGTCTTTAATCTCGATTACTTTGACGCGCACTTTGTCACCAACCGTAAAGAGTGCATGAGGATCTTCAACGAGACCCCAATCGAGCTCACTGATGTGCACCAAGCCCTCGAGGCCTGGCTCAAGTTTTACAAAGACACCAAAGTCGACAATGCCAGTGACTTCACCTTCGGCGGCGTCGCCGACCTGATACTTGTCGATAAGTGACGCTTTCTCTTCAGCCTCGTTTCCGGTGCGCTCTGAGAATATAAGCTTTCCATCCTTTGCGTCAGCAGTGATGATGCGCACTGAGAGTGGGTGACCGACGAGCTGCATAAGCTCACCGAGAATTTTATCCTTGTCGCCCTCTGGGACACGCGGATAATGCTCCTTCGAGAGTTGCGAAGCAGGGAGGAAGCCAGCGATACCCTGCCACGTGAGGATAAGACCACCCTTGTTCGCCTCTTCGACGATGAGTGAGTACGGTGTCTCAGAGATAATCGCGGTCTCAGCTTCGCCCCAGATAGCGGCCTGGCGCGCCTCTTTGAGCGAAAGCTCGATATAGCCCTCGCGACCAGCTGCATCGACAACCTTGGCGCTTATCGTGTCGCCTGGGTTCGCCTTACGAAGTACATCGGCGGCATTAAGGTA
>JAYUMM010000024.1:0-5694 GCA_043762685.1 bacterium
TGCTCGTACGCCTGACAGTCCTATAGTCTGGTGGCGGGAGCTTTATTGTGAAGACGAAAGGTACTAATTTAGTACTCTCCAAACTAAAGGCATTGCTGATAGCGCTCACACTATGCCTATCTTCAACATCTGCTCACTATTACTTTTTTCTTTCAAAAATTCAAGTTGTAGAGCCGACCCGGTGAGCGGCGACGTGCGCATCTAGCGAATTCCCGTGTCGCAAGAAATGCGTATCGTGCTGTACTTCGCCTGACTTACCACTGCTTCAACCGACGAGCAACGTGGAAGCATCGTACCGCCTGAGGCCACTACCGTGTAGGTGCCGGGTTGTAGTGAGATTTCAAACGTACCCGTCACACCTGACTTCCCTGTTGCGACAACTGCACTGAAGCCCGCTCGATATACCTGTATCGTCGTCGTATACGCTTTATCGGCACACTGTGGGTCGGGCGGATCTCGCAGTACCGGACAGGTAGGGCCAAGAAGTACGGTACCGCGTATACCAGAACCAGCAGGGGTTGGATTCTTAATAGGTACAACAGTGAATGTAAATCGGTAATCACTCGCTTGTACTGTCTGTGTCGCATTTTTTTTCGATGGGATCACCGAGGCAAGGGTTATGGTCAAATCTCCCACGACCTGTGGCTGGAGCAGAGTAAACGTGAAGTCCTTGTTATATGAATCAATCGATGTGCGCACTCGCACTGTACCGGCCTGGATGCACTGCACGTCAACGGGGCAACGACTATCTTCGAGCAACTCGAGCACACCAATACGTGTACCGTTAATCGTTGCCTTTGCGCCAACTGCAACAGGGCTCACCGCGGCCGGAGCGAGACACAGCGCAAATTCACAATTGGGACCAGCGCGCGAAACGTACGAACCATCAGAGCAAAGTTTCGCCTCCATCGTGCAGGCCTGTCCTGTTGGTGTTTTTGCAGGAGTGCTAGTCACAAACCAGAGAGCAGCGACGGCTGTAACAAAAACCGCACCACCGAATAGTAAGGTCTTATTCATATTTTTTAGAATTGTAGTAAGTGTACTCTATGAGCCGTTGTGCCTACTAATTATTACAGTGCTTTGAGGTGTGCGCGTCACGAAGTAGCGCGATTATGGTATTATTTTACGAATGGTTGACCTTGGTCTATTTAACTTCGTCAAAAACGCTCTTGCCGAGGGAAAGAGCAAAGATGAAATAAAAATCGCTTTGGCGAAGGGGGGCTGGAAAGAAACGGATATGGAGGAGGCCTATACCGCAGTGAAGAACGATGCATCGCCGACAGTCGTGAGCCGAAAAAATGGTTCAGAACGAACGACTCTCGTATCAACAGCAGCGGCTGTTGAAGAGCACCGCCCCACCATAATTATTGCTCTGTGCGGTTACTTCTTCGTTACTTTTATACTCACTGTACTGCATCTCGCGATCCTCTCGCTTTCAGGGGAACTCCCTCTCTCGATTGAGATGGAGTCGCTCCCGAGTATTGTGATAGTGATTACCGGCTTCGTGAGTATGGTCGGATACTGGAATATGAAACGCTGGGGCGTGATGCTCTACACACTCAATACCGTTGGTCTTATGCTCTACCTTTCGTTACAACTGCAAGGCATCACCATCTTTCCGCTCATCTCTACCCTGCTACAGAGTCTGCTTATCCCCCTGGCAACGATCTATATCGGGTTCGCTTCGTTTGAAGAGATGGTGTAACTAATCAGTGAGAAGGGATTACCTGGCTCATGAAGAGACTTGCCAATGGTTCACTGCGTGCGAGATACGGCGCGAGGAGTGAGAACGGGACCACAACCTCCCCATTGGGTTCACAGTTTGCTTCTGCATACGGATAACCCAAAGCGAGCAGCTTTATTCCTTGTGCCGTGAGCGAATAACTGACGTAATCAGCACTAATCTCGCCCAATCGCCAGTCGGCGAGATAATCACATTCACCATCTAGAGCTGGGAGCTGTGTAGCTATGTAGCTAAAGACAGCACTCTCGATCGCCTGTTTATCGCGGTTATAATTGGTAAATAAATCAGAAAACGCAATTTCTTTCGCAGTCGTTAGATCGAAGGTCATACCAAACATTCCCTGCGTCGGGTGTGCCCCGCCACAATATGTTTCAAAGTTTGTACTTATGCTGAGCAAGTTCGAGACCGCATATTCTGCCACCGGCCGAATATACGAATAATAGTTAAAATCAGTGATGAGGTGTTGCACGACCTCGTCATAGGACCAGTGAGAAATAATTGTAGAAGTTACTGAAAGTGGCTTTCCAAACATGTTTTCGTGATTCCGAAAATCAAGTTGATTACTGTACACTTCGCGTAGCGTACCCACCGCCACAGGGTCAGTCGAGTCATCGAAACAAGAAGCATCGACAATTACTTTTTTGAGCTGCTGATTTACCCGATCTCTGATCGGCTGCAAAACACCAGAACGAATCTCGAGGTACTGCACATTGGTTTCGTCATCCTTGGTGACTGTAAGATCCTTTATTTCATAGGTCACTCCTGCTGTCGTCGGTACACCCGGAATTACCCCCTGCTGAGTCCTAAAGTAGACCCACCCCCCTGCGAGAATCAGTAAGGCGAGTATTCCGAGTGTGATGATATTTCTTTGTTTTTTTATCATGATCTTCAGATATTCAATACGCCTACATAGTGACCGAGTGCCTCTGCTCGCACCTTCCATATCACCATCACGTCGTTCGCATATATTGGGATAAACATCGTTCCCTTCATCGCATTATAGAACTGTCTCAGCCAGAGCATCTCTTTGTCCTTGTATGCAATCCAGGCGGACTGTGCGTCTGCCAACGCTTGCTTCTGCGCTTCTGGTAACTTTAACACGAGGTACGCATAGCTCGCATCCATATTGGCCTGATACTGAGTGGTCGCTGTCTTGATACAATCTGTTACCCCTGCTGTTGACGGATTAGAATCTTCACATGACTTCAGAACTGTAGCGATAGGATCACTGCTGGACTGAGTCGTAGACACTTGAGTTGATGAGGAGGTGGCCTCATCGGGGATGGTATCTGAAGCAAGCTTTACATATGCAACGTGCTTCACGTCTGATTGAAAATACCAAACAGCAACACCACTCATAAGGATAATCAGAGCAGCGAGAATAATGTTACGGTGTAAGGACATTGTCGTTATTATTTGCGGGCAAAAAGAAAGCGCGTGGACTGCAGAAGCGCGTAGAAAAGTGCGGTGACAATCACGAACGCGGCGACCGCTGAGCCGAGAGTGAGTGTTGGTAGCCAGCCGAGTGTGAGGTAAGAGAGAAACCACCAGGCCGAAAAAAGGATTGCCGAGCCGTACGAAAATGAGATCCGACCGCGTGAGAGTGCCCACGAAGCCCACACAATAAGTAGTGAGAGGGTGATGAGAATCCAGTAGCTGGGGCGGAGCGCTGGTGGTGCGGCCGACTTTTCTAGGTAGGCAATGACTACCAGCCCGAGCGAAGAGAGGAGAAGCAGGAGCATACCAAATCGAAGCCCAAGGGCAATACTCTCTAAGTGAGCGCGCTCAGCGCGGTCTACCTTACCGTCGCGCAGAGCACGCATATATGCGATCTCGCCCCAGACGACTGCTCCCGAGCCGCCGAGTGCACCGAGCGTTTGAAAAAACAGGAATGCGAGGACGAGGGTGTCCATATTATTTTTTCTGCATCAGTGCCGAAAGCTCAACACGATACTTCTTCATCACATCCATCGCTGCCTTCATTTCACTCTCGCCGCCCTTTTTTCTTCGCTCGATTTCTTCACCTATTTTCTTAAAGAGTTGCGGGTCTTTGGTGACGAGCGCAGTCATCATATCGCGCTGCTCTGGTGGGACGTCTTTTAACTTCCACTTTGCATACTGATTGAGGAGAAAACCTTGGACCGACATATGAATTATGAGAGATTTGGGCGCTGTTGGTACCCGCGAATAGTGCGCGTCGTAAAGTAGAGCGCTATGAGCGAAATGAGCGCAAGCGTCTCAATATAGATAAACGAAGAATCGAGAAAGTTGACGCCGGTGCGGTAGCGGTCGATAGCAGTAATGCCGAAGAGGAGCGTGCCGCACACTGCGACACCTGCATTGAGCCAGTGAATCCATCCCTGTTCTGGGTTCGTAATCCCAGCAGTCACCACAAGAAGCAGTGCAGCAACGACCGTTCCCACAGTCGAGAGTGGCAGGTCGGCACCTGTCGACTTGGCAACCAAAAGCACGATACCGGCGAACACAAACAAGAAACGCGTGCTGTCACCGTGATAATGCGCTATCTCCTTATGTGGTGGTACGTGCATAACTGTAGTCCCTTCAGAGTTAACATCGTTTATGTCCATAGCTCCAGTATACCACCACCTTACAAGAGGATAGTCGCCTGATTGTGTGATACTTCAGCAATGCCGCCGTGCGGAATCGAGAAATGATACGCCTGATTATCTGCCGCCTTCACCGTAACCTCTCCCGACCTGAGCTCAGAGACAAATGCTTCATGCTCAGCGAGCACCTGAAAAACGCCATCCGTCCCCGGCAGAGTCGCTGACACGGCTTCCCCATCAAAGAGATTTTCGCCAACACGTGCAATGGTGAGGTGAAATGTTTTCATTGTATTGCTACAAACTACGAACTATCCAATTTGATCGATACCGCCCTTCATATAGAACGCCTGTTCTGGCTTGTCGTCGTGCTTGCCATCAACAATCTCTTTGAAGCCGCGTACCGTTTCTTCGCGCGACACGTACTGACCAGCGATACCGGTAAACGGTTCGCCTACGAACATTGGCTGCGAGAGAAAACGCTGAACTTTACGCGCACGAGTCACCGAGAGACGATCCTCTTCAGAAAGCTCCTCCATACCAAGAATCGAAATAATGTCTTGCAGATCTTTGTAGCGCTGGAGCACCAACTTCACTTCGTTGGCAACTCTATAATGCTCTTCGCCCACAACCTCGGGAGTAAGTGCTGATGAAGAAGACTCGAGCGGGTCAATCGCCGGATAGATACCCAAGGAAGCGAGTGCGCGTGAGAGCACCACCGTGCCATCAAGGTGAGCAAAGGTGGTTGCCGGTGCCGGATCGGTAAGGTCGTCGGCCGGCACATACACCGCCTGCACGGAGGTAATCGAGCCCTTCTTGGTCGAAGTGATGCGCTCTTGCAGCTTCCCCATCTCTTCGGCCAAAGTTGGCTGGTAGCCGACGGCGCTCGGCACGCGACCGAGCAGTGAAGATACTTCAGACCCCGCCTGAATGAAGCGAAACACGTTGTCCATAAAGAAGAGTACGTCCTTGCCGCCTTCATCGCGGAAGTATTCGGCTTGTGTGAGGCCCGAGAGCGCGACGCGCGCACGAGCACCCGGCACTTCGTTCATCTGACCAAAAACGAGTGCTGTTTTAGCGAGCACTCCCGAATCTTCCATCTCGTGATAGAGGTCGTTGCCCTCGCGCACGCGCTCGCCCACACCAGCGAACACCGAGTAGCCGCCGTGCTCAGTTGCCACGTTGCGGATAAGCTCTTGGATGAGCACGGTCTTGCCCACGCCAGCGCCGCCAAAGAGCCCCACCTTGCCACCCTTCAAAAACGGAATAATGAGGTCGATTGCTTTGATACCCGTTTCAAAGACTTCTGCTTTGGTGGTCTGCTCATCAAAAGTTGGTGGAGCGCGGTGAATGGGGAGACGCTTCACACTCTTCTCCATCGGGCCC
>JAYUMM010000025.1:0-2835 GCA_043762685.1 bacterium
GGGAGTTTGAAGTCGGCATGCACACCGCCGTTCATAACATTCATATATAAGCGTGGCGCCCCTGCAGTCATGTGAGCGCGCTCACTGACCGCTTTCCAAAGCGGTATATTTTCGAGCATCGCCGAGAGCCGCTGTGCGGCGATTGAGACAGAGAGGATCGCGTTTGCGCCGAGACGCGACTTGTTCGGTGTGCCATCGAGCTCTATGAGTGTGACATCGAGCTCGTCGAGCGAGTGGAAGCGGCGCCCCACGAGCATATTCGCAATCTCGCCATTCACATGTGCAATCGCCTCTGCAACGCTGCCGTCAGCATCGCGCAACTCAAGTGCCTCGTGTATTCCCGTGCTCTTGCCCGAGGGCACCGATGCGCTCGCAGAAAGTGCATTTGCCGATATAGTCGTCTCGATGGTCGGCTTCCCACGGGTGTCGAGAATTGCTCGTGCGGTAACCTGGTCTATTCGCATACTACCGGTGCGAGAGTTTTTCTTCGACTTCGGCCACGTGCTCAACCGTCTTCACGACTGAGTCAGGATTTAAGGACATACTCTCAATACCTTCTTTCACCAAGAACTCAGCGAAGCCAGGCAGGTCAGAGGGTCCTTGGCCGCAGATACCGATATATTTCCCGCGCGCAGTACACTTGCGGATTACCATACTGATGAGCGCGTGCACGGCCTCATCGTCTTCGTTACCAATGTGAGTGACGATACCTGAGTCGCGGTCGAGCCCAAGCGTGAGCTGAGTAAGATCGTTCGAGCCGATCGACATACCGTCGAAGAGATCGAGGAACTCTTCTGCGAGGAGGACGTTCGAGGGTATCTCGCACATCATATAGACCGGAGTTGTTTTCTCACCCTCCTTCGCGAGTGACTTGGCGACAATGCCATGCGACTGCATAACCGCGAGCACCTGTTCTGCTTCGTAGACGGTTCGGCAGAAGGGGAGCATCGGGATTACATTATCGAGACCCATATCTTCGCGCACCTTCATGAGTGCACGACACTCGAGCGCGAAGGCATCTTTAAACTTTGGATCGTAGTAGCGGGAGGTGCCGCGCCAGCCAATCATCGGATTCTCTTCTTTGGGCTCGTAGTCGGCGCCGCCAAGGAGTGTAGAGTATTCGTTGGTCTTGAAGTCAGAGAAGCGGACGATCACCTTGCGCGGGGCGAAGGCGGCGCCGATTTTTGCGATGCCGTACGCAAGATTGTCGACGTAGTACTCAACCGGATTCTTCCATCCGGTAATCCTGGCGTCGATCTGGGCGCGGAGCTTGGGGGTGAGCTTCTTATAGTTGATGAGGGCCATTGGATGCATACCAATAGTGGAGGCGATGATGAATTCTTCGCGTGCGAGCCCGACCCCATCGACCGGTAAGAATGAATTCTCAAACGCGATATCTGGCGACGCGATATTAACCATGATCTTCGTTTTCGTTTTGGGGAGGGTACCGAGCGAATGCTCTTTTACCACAATCTTAGCTTTGCCAAGAGTGACGACACCAGCACTGCCTGAGGCATCTGCGGTAATGAGCATGCCCGTTTTCAATACTTTCGTCGCGGTACCGCTCCCGACAATAGCGGGGAGGCCGAGCTCGCGCGACACAATCGCGGCGTGGCTGGTGCGCCCGCCCTTATCAGTAACGATTGCGCTTGCCATTTTCATAATAGGTTCCCAGTCAGGGTCGGTCATGGTGGTGACGAGAATCTCGCCCTGTTTGAATTCTCTAATTTGCTTCGGGTTGAGTATTAGGTGCGCTTTGCCCGATGCTGCTTTCGAGCCGACTGAGATACCTCGCAAGAGCTCCTTGCCTTGACCCGAAACTTTGTACTCGATGAGTTTGGTATAGTCGCGCTCGGCTTGCACCGTCTCGGGGCGCGCCTGCACGATGAAGATCTCACCCGTGAGGCCGTCTTTGGCCCACTCCATATCCATCGGTGTCCACCTCTTTGCGCGTTCGGTATAGTGCTTCTCGACAATCGTACCCCAAGTAGCGAGCGTAATGACTTCATCATCAGAGAGCACAAAGCGGCTCGCATCGGCCTTCGGAGTTGCGATTATTTTTGTCTGTATTACGCCACTTTTGCCCGTGTCATAAATCATCTTCTTATGATTGGTACCGATTTTTTTCAGGATTATGGGCGACTTAACTTTGCCGATTCTCGACTTTGAGACGAGGTATTCGTCGGGAGTGACCTGGCCTTGTACGATGAGCTCGCCAAGACCATAGGTTGCGTTCACCACCACAACATCTCTGAAGCCGCTCTCGGTGTCGACCGAGAACATCACCCCTGAGGCGCCTTTGTCAGAGCGGACCATTTTTTGCACGCCGACCGAGAGAGCGACTTTCATATGGTCGAATCCTTTATCGGCGCGGTACGAGATCGCGCGGTCGGTAAAGAGCGACGCCATGGTCCAGATCGCTGCGCGTGTGACGTCAGAAGCGCCACGAATATTGAGGTAGGTCTCTTGCTCACCAGCGAAGGAGGCACCGGGCAGGTCTTCAGCAGTGGCGCTTGAGCGCACGGCGACGTCAGTATTCTTGCCGTACATTTTCTCCATACGTGCATAGGCCTCACTAATAGCTTGGGCGAGGTCGGTGGGGAGCGGAGTACTGCGCATCTTCTCGCGCACGAGTTTACCGCAGCACGCGAGGTCTTTGAGGTTGCGCGTATTGAGTCCCTTTAAAGTCGTTTCTATAAAAAGGTCGAGACCGGTTTCTTTTAGGTAGTGGTAGTACGCCGCCGCAGTCACGGCAAATCCGTGGGGGATCCGCACCCCTTGTGGCTCGAGGTCATGAATGAGTTCGCCAAGTGATGCGTTCTTGCCGCCGACCTG
>JAYUMM010000026.1:0-6480 GCA_043762685.1 bacterium
CGGTAGATATTACGAAAGAACGTCTCGCGAAGCGGATTATATTGAAACGAGAGATACTGATACACGGCTTCTTCATTTACTTCTTTGGTATATCCCGGGAGCGTGAGAAGACTCTTAATTTCTGACGCAAATGCGCGCTTCGCGCCGTCTTGTTCTAAATAGTAGAGCGGCTTAATACCAAACGGGTCACGCGCGACGAGTATCTGCCCCTTCTTCATATCGTAGATAAAGAAGGTAAACATACCGCGCAAGTGCTGCACTACTTCTGCCCCGCACTCTTCATAGAGATGCAGTATGACTTCAGTATCGGTATTGGTTTTAAAGGTATGACCGCGCGCGAGTAGTCCTGCACGCAACTCTTTAAAGTTATAGATCTCGCCATTGAAGACGATAATAAGCGAGCCGTCTTTTGACGAAATAGGCTGCTTACCACCCGCGACATCAATAATACTAAGGCGTCGCATACCGAGGGCAACCGTCTGGTCGACGTAGGTTCCCTGATCATCTGGGCCGCGGTGTATAATACGGTCAAGCATCAGATCGAGCGATCTTTGTGCCCCGTCTTTGCCGCCAGTGGGGTGGATGATGCCAGCGATGCCACACATATTAGTACTATACCACGCATGGAAAAATTCCTTAAAAGCGCTAAAAAAATAATCCCCGTATGGCTTTTTTCGATGCTTCAGCCGGCCTACCACTACCTCCTCGCGGGGGTTGGGTCTGCATGGTATCGCTTCCCCTCGAGGGAGCTCTGTCTGATCGGCGTTACCGGGACCAACGGTAAAACGACAACCGCTACCCTGCTCTATCGCATCGCCACAAAACTCGGATACAAAGCGGGTCTTATTTCTACCGTAGAGAATATTATTGCAGGTACAGTAGTCCCCACCAACCACACCACCCCAGACCCGATTTCACTCAATAAGACACTCCGAACTATGGTAGACGCGGGCTGCACGCACGTTTTTATAGAGGTTTCGTCGCACGCGCTCCATCAAAACCGGGTGATGGGCGTACGATTTCAGGGCGGGATATTTACCAACCTCACGCACGACCACCTCGACTATCACAAGAATTTTGAGAACTACTTTAAAGCGAAGAAAAAATTCTTTGAGATGCTCCCCGGGGGTTCGTTTGCCCTCTCCAACACCGACGCTCCGTTTGGAGATAAGATGCTCGAACACATCAATGCTACAAAATATTCATACGGCTTTAAGGGAGGCGAGAGCTTTCACGGTAAAATAGAGCACGTCAGTGTGTCTGGTTTGGGCCTTGTATTGAATGGTGTGCAAGTGAGCGCCAAACTCCTCGGCAGTTTTAATGCCTACAACATACTCGCAGTGTGGAGCACGTGCCAATTACTCGACTTTGATATGGAAAAGGTCACCGTAATTCTAAAAGATATCGACCCACCGACGGGGCGCTTTGAACACTTCATGTCTCCTGGGGGCGTGCTCGTAATCGTCGATTACGCCCACACACCTGACGCACTTGAGAATGTGTTGACTACAATACGAGCATCATTTACCGGCGCCCGCGTAATTTCTCTTTTTGGATGCGGAGGAGATCGAGACCCAATGAAGCGCAAACTGATGGGTAGAATCGGGGCGCAACTCTCAGATGTAGCGATATATACCTCCGACAACCCGCGGAGCGAAGACCCTGAGAAGATTCTTGATCAGATGGGGAGCGGCCTCTCCGGAGAGGAGAAAGCGAAAGTCACCCGTCTTTCAGATCGTCGTGCCGCGATTGCGTATGCGATGGAGATAGCTCAAAAGGGCGACATTGTTCTCTGTGCCGGCAAGGGGCACGAGACGTATCAGGAGATGAACGGGATAAAGCACCACTTTAACGACGCCGAGGAGTTCAAAAAGCTTTTTACAAAAGACGAACCGAATTGATTACATCCCCAATAGGCCGTCGGCTTCGGCAAGGACTTCGCCGATGCGTTCGCTCGGGAGGTGGAGGACATCGAGACGTTTACGGTCCTGCACAATTTCATCAACCGCTATTGTGCCCTGCTCAATCAGGAGCCGCTTCTCAGCCAGAGAAAATCCGGTGAGTGCGGTGATGGGGTATACCTTTAGGCGACTCATATGCATATAGAGGGTGTTGTCGATCGGATACCCCCACCCGAGCAGCTCCACGCCAGAACACTGGGCGTAGGCGATTGCCTCTGAGGTAAACTTGGTATTCGTCACCAAGAGACCACGATCGATAGGGCACGCACGCATAACAGGGTCGCAAGCAAATATGTCATCGAAACGGCTTTTTACATAGAGCGCGACTTTGAGGTCGGTCTTGTATCCAGGGTCATTGTGATACTTTAGTTCTGCTGCAAGAAATGTGTTTTGTTCTGGATGAGACGCATAGAAGTCGACTTCGTGTTGCACACACTTGCCCTGAATTATTTTACGTGTCTCTACCTGCCATCCTTCTTTACGAAAAAGGTGTGAGACAAAGTCTTCAAACGGGTGGCCCGTGGGGCCAAGCTCGAGAAGAGCGCGGCGGAGCGCGTAGCGCGCCGCGACCGGGCGTGCTTCCCTACGCAACATCGCGAAGGCGCGAGAGTAAATATCTTTTGACGAGGCGCCGGGAAATACTGTGCTGGTAATCGAGCGTGCAATAGACTCTGCAGTGTACACCCCAGCTCCAGAGCGCTCGAGAGAGACAATGAGACGCGCTGGGTCAAACACCTCATTTGTCCCATCGGCTTTGACGATAATGGGACCTGGGATCATAGGTCGGTCGTACTTGCTAGAGCACCATTCACCATCATTTCGACGGGGAGCGCCGCAGGTGCCGCAAGCGTGGTCGTAAAGACGATGCGCGTAGGGAGCTGGAGACACACATCGGTATCCTTCGAGAGCCCTACCGCAACAAGAATATGCCGTGTACTTGATGCTTCGCCGACTACACGTGCAGATGTGGTCGCGATGGTACACGCGGTCGGCACCATGAGCGACCCACTGATGGTGTGTAGCCCTTTCTTGTAGTTATCACGGAGTACTGCGTTTAGTGCCGGTGGCGTACTTGTTGCTAAGAGTACAAGAGCAGCATCACGTGTGGTATGCGGAACCGACAACAGAAAACCGGCCACAATAGCAACACCGATAATTGCAGCAGAAATCAATAACCGTTTCTGATTCATGCCGCTATGATAGCACCGCCAGCAAGCTCTCGTGTGGAGTTAAAGACAATTGACTGCCCTGGCGCCGGAGTTTCTAGAAGTGGCGTTGATGCAATAAAATGATTCTCTTCGACGCGACCAGACACTCTTGGCCCACGGTAACGATACTGTGCATGAGTGACTTGAGCACTTTCACTAATCCAGTTCGCATCGGTAAATCGAATCGCGATCTCTGTACCTGGCACATTTGTAGACGACTGCTTCCCTACTACCAGCTCATTTTTTGCAACATCTTTTGTTCGTACATACCACGGGCCTTCAGACCGTGCCTCACGCAGTGCGACACGCTGGCCGATTGTCGAAAGGAGTGCACCATCGTGCATACCAACCACAGCTCCCTCTATATCAACCGCACGGCCTGGGTGTATCCCAAACTCGCTCCGTAAAAACTCATCGACTGACACACTCCCCAAGAAACAAATACCCTGACTATCTTTTTTTGTAGCAACGGGGATAGCAAATTTTTTTGCGAGCGCGCGCACTTTTTCTTTTTCAAAGTTCCCGACCGGGAAGAGGGTCGCGTGCAAAATATCCTTAGGTACCGCCCAGAGAAAATAACTCTGATCTTTCTCCCCACTCCGGTAGTGACCCGTGGCAATAGCGTCGGCACCCTCATTTATAGCATAGCGATAGAACGCACCAAACTTTACTTCACGATTACACATCACATCAGGGTTCGGGGTGCGCCCCACGCGATACTCATGTATCAAATAATCGATGACGCCTTTTTTATATTCAACACTTGCGTCGAGGGTGCGGAAAGGGATCTGGAGTCGCGCCGCAACCCGCATTGCGTCGCGGCGTTCAGCGGCCCACGTGCAGGGCATACCGGGTGGGTACCACCCCTTAATAAACACGCCCGTCACTCGCGCCCCTGCCTCCTTTAAGAGCGCCGCCGAGACAGCAGAATCTACCCCGCCCGAAAGGCCGACATAGATCTTCTTTCCTTTTATTTCTTCCTTTACCTCGTTCATTAAGGTATCTAAACACGCTTCATTCCTGCTGGCTACGGTAAATACTTGTGCTGGTTGTCCAGGTGGCTGGCATAGGTCGAGGCGTAGTGCATCTGATTGTCTCTGCCGGTAAGATAAAAAAGGTAGGTGGTCTTGGTCGGGTTGAGTGCCGCATCAATACTCGCGAGGCCAGGGTTATTAATCGGCCATGGAGGGAGGCCTTTGTGGGTGTACGTATTGTACGGCGAGTCTACCTTAAGGTCGGCATATGAGGGCGAGTAGGTATCTCGATTAAAAATGTATCCGAAAACGGCGTCAACCTGGAGCGGCATACCGATTTCTATTCGGCGCCAGAGAATACCCGAAATCATTTTCTTACTCTCGAGCGTACGCGCTTCTTTCTCAATAATTGATGCCATGGTGAGTATGGCAGCGAGCGAGTGTCCCGAGGCGGCTATACTGCCCGTAAGGGGTGCTATCTTCGTATTGAAATTCGCGCGCATAACCGCGATCACCGAATCAGCATCAGCACCTGGCGGAAATATGTACGTATCAGGAAAGAGATAACCTTCATACTTCGCTCCTGCTGCCTGAATCTCTGGCGCAGTTATTTCGGGAAGTGCCGCCGCCACACGAGTAGCGAGTTCTCGTACGGTCATTCCCTCGACGAGCGTAATGCGCGCTGGGGGTATACCGTAGTCGCCCTGACTCAAACGATACGCAATGGTCAATACACCTACAGGGCCCGCGAAGCTGTACGCGCCTGCCTGCACCGTATTCCCTGCTCCCATAATGCGGAGAACCGTCCGCAACACGGTAGGGTGCGCGACGATATGCTGATCAAAAAGCTTCTGCACGATTTCAGGCACACTCTCTCCGCGTTTGATAATGATTATGATCCCCGAAGGAAATGTTGAGGGTGGTGCTAATACGATCGCATAGCCGATAAGCAAAATCCCTGCGGCAGTCGCCACCGTACGTGCACGATACCGTTTCGGTAATTTTGGGATATGCATGAGCTTTGTTAAATCGGGAGATCGTGCGGCGCGTCGCCGGTAGCCGACTGCACATGAGCAAGCCCTGGTGTCTCGACCGAACGTGATGGGATATGAAAGACCGTCGCGAGCTCTTCGGTACTCATCACCATCGTGTCTTCCATCTTCTTACCGCCTTCAAAGAAAGGGTCATAGAAATATTGACGGCGGCGATACGCCTCAATTAGCTCATGACGGAAATGGTTTTTTCGTTTTTCGACACCAATCTCCCACGGATAGTCGTCAAATGTCTTCATCCACGCTGCTGAATTGATACCGTTCCACCCTTCAGTAGAGAACGGTTTAAAGAGAGCAATAAGGTGTGCAATCATTGGCCCATGAAAATTCTCAGGTTTCGCAATATAGATACCCCGTGCGCCTACGTCGAACGCGAGCTTCGACACATTGCGATCAATCGCCGCCATCATCTCCATCTGCCCTTTTGTCGGGTTCGGGAAGCCAGGGCGCTCCTCGCCCGTAAAGATATCAATATAGGAGTCACGGGTCTTTGAGCGAATCTCTTGAATCATTTCTTTTGCTTGATCTTTCCAGGTGTAGGGCTTGCCGTCTTCATTCAGCTTTGTACTTTGGTGTTTACCTACCACCGTGCCGTATTTCTCGCCTCGGTGCGCACGAATAACGAACTGGAGCCACACATACTCGCCCTTTCCTGCTGATCCCATAAACTCAATGACTTGTGCGATAGGGTCAACCTGTTCTGGTTCCTTCTGCACCTTATCGAGCCCATACTCGATGTAGGTCTTGATGGGGAGTGCATCTTTGGCTGTGTGGATAAAATCACAGCCCCACACACCCCACTCCTCGTGGGTTGCCGAAATAAGTCGCGTGTAGTCAGGCGACTCGATAATCTGCACGCCAGGATACTGTGCATAGAGCTGTGACTCGACGAGACGACGCAGCTCAGCGCGCCCCCAGATATAGAAATGTACCTGTCCTTCAAACGAAGCGATTTCGAGAGACCAAAAGGGGCGTGTGCCACCCTTAAGTCGCGCCCACCACGTCGCTTCGCCTCCCGAGAGGTGAATTGTGGAGAGAAATGCTTCCATAGCAAGGGGCGTCTTTACGAGGGTGCGCGGCGGTTTAATTTCGAGCAGAACATACTCTTTATTGGCGATGAATTCTGAACGTTTGTAGATATACCAGAGATCTTTCGCACTCCCAATAAGAAGGATGGGGAGCCACAAGGGTGCGAGAAAGAGTGCCATCGAGAGTGAGAGGGTCACCACATCCGGCATAAAAACAAATGACATGAACAAAATCGAGAGACCAACAAGGAAAAGTG
>JAYUMM010000027.1:0-4812 GCA_043762685.1 bacterium
CTTTCTGACACTCCCCATTATCGGGACCGAGAAAATAGATACCATTGCAGTCTGGGTGGTGGTCGCCTCGCCACGGTGACCCCCTATGAAGTTATTCTGATTCGAAAGACCATTGTCATTTTTAAGGTGATAGGTCGCCCCACTCGCCGCAACCAGATCCTTGGTCGGCGTACGCGTAATATCCCATATAAAAGATTTTTTATTCCCAATGTAGGTCGCGAGTCGAAAAAGGTCGTCGGGCGACGCCACATCACGCGATGAAAGACCACTTGCGTCAGCAAAGTGGGTCGCTGTCATGTCGAGCGATCGCGCGGTCGAATTCATCCACTGCACAAAACCAGCAGTACCGTATTCACCCGCGAGTACTGCAGCAACGTTATTGTTTGACTCCATCAGGAGCGGGTAGAGCAAATCACTCACCTGAAATAGATCATAGGTGTCCGATGTGGGAGGGATAGTCGCCATGAGTGTATTGTGCGGGACCACAATCACATTCCCGAGGGTCATCGTTTCGTGCGCGACCAGTGCCGTCATAACTCTGGTCAGTGATGCAATCGGCTGGGGCTGCTGCGCATTTTGCTCTAAGAACACATCTCGGGTGTCGCCGTCGGCAACGACATACGAAAGTGCCGATACAACAGGTGGGGAGAGCGTTTCGAGCGCGAGTGCAGGAAGTGTCACGGTGGGGAGAGGGTCGTACACAAAAACACCCGTCTTCTGCTCGGCAAAATTGAATACTTTTCCGGCATCATCGAAGCTCAAACGAATACAACCGCCCGAGTACGCACCAGGCAGGAGTGTTCCGTCGGTGAAATAGGGTGGCCCGTGGATAAAATAATTTCCGTAAAATTGAACGCTGTAGGGCATGTATACACCTGATCGTCGAATGTAATGGTTAAGCTCTTTCGAGAGGACGCGATAAAAGCCAGTAGGGGTTTCGTCGGGGGTCCCCAACTTCCCTTTCGCAATAATCGGATACGTTGCGACAACCGCACTGTCTTGATATAGCGTGAGCTGCATAGCTACTAAATCAGCCACAATGAACTTGCCTGTTGCCGGTACGACTTCTGCAGGGGTGAGTGTATTTATTATTCGTTTTGGCGTTGTGGTAGAAAGTGCGGCAACAAGAGCATCTCCTTTTGGGGTCGTAGTTATCGACGCATGCGGTTGCGTCGGTACGGTGACCGGAGACATGGCGGTATACCATGCAATAAATAAGCCGCCACTCGCACCAACGGCAATACACAGACTAAAAAAGAAGAGCGTAAACACACGTCGTTCGCGAGCAAATACGCTATACCATCCCATGCGATTTCTAGTTTACCACGTCGTTAAAGACCTGAAGCGGTAATACCGCGATTAATACGGGCGATATACTCGGTACGTGCATCGCGCACCGCTGCGAGCGCCGTGGGTGTAAACGCTTCAATAGTGCCCGGAATATCCCCCGCATCGAGACCGAGGACTGACAGTATGTGGAGTGCAGCTAGTATTTCTGCTGACTCATACTCCTCTTCTGGGAGAGACTCGAGCACGGTAAACAGACTCATCACAATGGAGAATAATTCAGGATCCTGCACGTCACCGGCAACCAGACGCATCAGGAGCCCTGCGACGCGCCCCGCAGTATTTCGCGCACCCATTCGTTCGAGTTTACTGAACCACTGTTCTTCGAGAACCGCACCCGTAATGCGCCACCCCTCCTTCCCCCGCACGAGCACAACCGAGGATTCGGTAAACGTCGTGAGCGCATGAGCAAGCTTCGCTCCCGGCTGGCGCACCCCTTGCGCCCGCGCCCGCACGAGCCCAAGCGCGGGAGTAAGGAGTGTAATAAGCGTATTCGCTTCTCCTAAAGGCAGCCGCGAGAGCACGATGCCGCGCGTATCATATCTATGCCGCATCGCGCATCAGATCAAAATGAACCTCGCCTGTCGACAGCTGTACTGAATGTTTCCCATTGGAATGAGTCCGTACATTCACCTTATCGTGAGGATTAAGCCCCTCACTCTTTCGTGCTTCGGCCACCGCACGTGACATTTCTCGTTCGTCACCGAGAGCGATGAGCTCGGGCGTAAGCGTCGTATCAAACGCGAGTTCGATACCCGAAATAACTTTTTGTACATTCACTTCCTCCGCGAGAATGGTAGCGAGCTCGGGAGAGAGCTGCTCTGGGATCGTGAAGCTCGCCAGCGGCTGACGCACCTTGATGCCCGCCTTCTGACGCAACTGCAGTCCTTCAGATGCACGGATGCGTACGCGCGCCATTCCCCCAATGACTGTATCAATGTCATCATGCTTCACGAGACCAAAAAGCGATGATGCTTTTTTATGCTCTGGCCAAGTCGCGAGATGTACGCTTTCTAGGTCATCCTTTTCTCGCACCACCTGAAAAACTTCTTCGGCAATAAAAGGAGTTGCGGGTGCCATCACAAGAGCGAGCGTACGCAACACAAAGCGCAAAGTTGCGAGCGTATGCTTCTTGTCATCAGTATCCTCCTTCAAACGCTCGCGCGAACGGCGCACATACCAAGTCGAGAGATCGTCAATGAACAACAGAGTTGGTCGTGTTGCACTGTCGAGCGTATAGTTCTCATACCCTTCAGTCGTCTCACGTACCAGCTCACCAAGTCGCGCGATAATCCACGTATCAAGAGGGTGCGTACTAGCGTCTGATGCTGCCGTCCCGTCGGCAAAGAGTGTGTAGAACGCGAGAACATTTGTGAGACGGCCGATATTTTTCTTCGCAATTTCTTCAACACCACTCTCTGAGAACATGAGGTTTTCGGCCTGAACGACTGGCGAGGTAAGCAGGTATAGCCGGAGCGCATCAGCGCCATACTTCTCGACTACGTGTAGGGGATCAGGGTAATTCTGTAACCGTTTCGACATCTTCCTCCCGTCTTCAGCAAGAACAGTGCCATTCACAATAACGTTCTCAAACGCATTTTTCTTGAAGAGTGCTCCGCCAAGCACGTGGAGGTAATAAAACCATGCGCGCGTTTGATCGAGACCTTCGGCGATAAATTGCGCGGGAAATTGCGCATCGAAATGTTCTTTATCTTCAAAAGGGTAGTGTTTCTCGCCATACGGCATCGACCCAGAGTCAAACCATGTGTCGAGCACGTCAGGGATGCGCGTCAGCGGCTCCTTCTTCTCGTTCTCAAGTTGAATCTGATCGACGTAGGGTAGATGCAAATCGAGTTCATAGTCCTCATTGTGCGGTATGGGTACAAAATCCAGCGCGCCATACTGGCCACGTTTCGCGTGCATATGGAGTATCGCGTTCCAGGTGTCCTTCTTCGAGAGACCCGACGCAACCGTCTCCAAAGCTTCGAATGCAACACCATGCGAGACGATCAATATCTTTTCTTTTTGTGCTGTGCGATCGAGCTCGTAAATAAACTCGCCAAAGCGCTTGCGCGCATCTTGATAACTCTCCCCTTCTGGGAGAACATCGTCACACGAGGACATACGCTCGTTCCGATAGGCAAGGAAATCGGCATAGCTCGTATTCTCAAACTTTCCAAACTCGAGTTCGCGCAAACGCTCGTCGGTAATAATATCGTGTTCAGCAATACCGATTGCATTCGCAATAATTTTTGCCGTCTCTTGAGTGCGCAAAAAAGGCGACGCGTAAATCTTAGTGATGTGCTCGTGCTTCAGCACTTTGCCCGATTCGGCTGCTTGAGCACGCCCCTTCTCGGTCAAAGGGTACTGGTCGCGATCTCTCCCATTTACGAGCCCGGCGACATTATGCTCGGCCTCGCTATGACGCATCAGGATATACGTATTACCTGACTTCTTTACGTGACGTTTCATATCATCAACAGAACCAATAACGGTGATGTTCCCTTTCGCATCCTTCCAGATCGGGATAACACTCGCCCAAAAGCGCTGGCGCGATACAGACCAGTCGCGCGCTCCCTCGAGCCACTTACCCCATCGACCGTCTTTAATATGAGAAGGCGACCACTCAATGTTCTTGGCGTCCTTCAGCAAATTTTCTTTAATCTTTGTCACTGAGATAAACCACGACGAAGTCGCATAATTAAGGAGCGGGGTGTCACATCGCCAGCAGTGTGGATACGAGTGCGTGATATTCTCTTTTGCAAAAAGCGCTCCGTGTTCTTGCAGATACTTTAGTACCGCAATATCAGTACCAAGACGAACACTGTCGTCGTCAGAACGCGGCTTTACCTCGAGACCTGCGAAGGCCGTTACATCGCTCTTCATCGTACCGTCCATATTTACGTGCTGGACGAACGGCAAGTGCACTTTTTTAGAAAGTTCCCAATCATCTGCGCCGAAGGCCGGCGCTTCGTGTGCGATGCCCGTGCCGGTGTCGGTCGTAACGAAGTCGGCAGCATACACTTTCCAGCCATTCTGGTGATCTTTGAGCGTGGTGTCTTTACTGTAGTAATCAAAAAGCGGTTCGTATTCGATACCGACCAGCGCCGCACCCCTTAGAGGTTCTCCGAACGGTTCATACGGAGGGTTTGTTTTGAACATCTCCAGTTTCAGCAATGAATCACTCGACGCGACGTAGTGTTCTCCATTCAGTGCAATGACGCGATATGAAATATCATTTCCAACTGCGATCGCCACATTCCCGGGAAGCGTCCACGGTGTCGTTGTCCAAGCAAGGAAATATGTATTCGATGGTAAACCGTGCTTCTCGGGATCTTTGACCTTAAACTTCACCGTCACCGCAATATCTTTCACATCTTTATACCCTTCAGACACTTCTTGTTGTGACAGGGTCGTCTCACAGCGCGGGCAGATATGCATCGCGCGATAATCTTCATATACGAG
>JAYUMM010000028.1:0-1428 GCA_043762685.1 bacterium
CGCATCACTCAATTTATCTTTTTCAAAATTGAGCGGGGCCTGATAAATGCTGCTAATGTCTGGTGCGCTAATAATCCGCTCCTTTCGCACGTTGCAGGAAATCGAGAGTTTTTCTTTGCGCTTCTCGTCAACCGGTTCTGTGGAGCGCGCCACAATAAAGTCGGGCTGCACCCCATAAGAATTGAGTTCGCGCACAGCGGTTTGAGTGGGTTTCGTCTTCATTTCTCCAAGCGTGCCAGGGGTCGGGAGATACGAGACCATCACGTAGAGCACATCATCGGGGTGCTTCATCTTGAGTACCCGTGCGGCATCTATAAAGAGTGCATTCTGAAAGTCACCGATCGTTCCGCCGATTTCGATAACAGAAACGCGGCTGCCGTTGTAGGCAGCCGCGGCCTCCATCCGGCTCAGAATCTCATCACGCACGTGCGGGATCGCTTCGACACACTTACCGCCGTATTCGAGTGCACGCTCACGGTTGATGACCGACTGATACACCATACCGCTTGTCATATAGTCTTCGTTAGTGAGGTCGCGATTGAGAAATCGCTCATAGTTCCCCATATCCTGGTCGGTCTCGAGCCCGCTCCGGAGCACAAAGACCTCGCCGTGCTCGGTCGGATTCATCGTTCCTGCATCAACGTTGAGATACGGGTCCACTTTTACCAAGTTCACTGGATACCCCTTCTCTTGTAGGAGAAGACCAATAGAGCTTGTCACTACACCTTTCCCCACGCCGCTCATCACACCGCCCAAGACGAATATGTATTTGTGACCTGCAATTGCCATACTCTTATGCCTTGAGATACCTATTGATCGCGAGCATCGAAGCGAGTGCACCGAGCACGACACCGGCTCCCATCAGGATAAGGAATATAAAACTGAAGTGACTACTGTAGTAAGTCGCCACATTGAACCCGCCAAACCATGCCGTCGTCTTTTCTCCCGTGTATATGGTCACAGGCCATAGAAGTATGAGCACTAGTGCTGCTGCCAACATACCAGTAATGAGACCCGTCACAATAAATGGGCCTTTAATGTAGGCATTACTGGCACCAACCAGACGCATCACCGCAATCTCATCTTTGGCGGTATAAATCGCAAGACGCACTGTCGCAAACGCAATCAAAATGGACGCGATAGCAAAAATAGCAAAAATAGCGAGCCCGATCTGACGCGTTGCCTGGAGAGCAAGCGTAAGCCGTTCAATGACGGCTTTGTTTTTTGCGTAATTTATACTATCGACGATAGAGGCGCCGCCTGTCGAAAGTGCTGGTGATGCTTCGAGGAAGCTCACAATGCTTTCGTATTCAGAAGGGTCCTTGGCACGCACAGCAAGCGACGCGTCGAGTGGGTTCCCCCCGAGCTCATCGAGCGCTTGGAGCGTGAGCTGGTCAGACGCGTGGCGCGCACGAAATGCCTTTAACG
>JAYUMM010000029.1:0-5093 GCA_043762685.1 bacterium
GGCACCGTGAATGCGTACTTCGGCATGCCAAACGCCTTCACCGAAAGTGAGAGGATACTTTCTTTCTTCGTACGTGCAATACGCTCAGCGACTTCCTTCTGCACGAGAAGCGTCATCGATCGGGGCTGATTCGAGGCAGTAAGAAACATTCTAAATATTTCACCTGTGAGGTAGTACGGAATATTTGCGACGAGCGCGTACTCTTTTGGAAGGGTCGCTGTGTCGAACGTACGAATATCGCCATATACGAGCTCGAGTCGCCCGTCGGCAACCTCGCTTGCAAAGTCCTGCTGCAATTTCTCATACAGCTCCTGGTCTGCCTCGAGCGCGATGACCTTCCGTACCTTCTTCAGGAGTTCGCGGGTAAGCATCCCCGTCCCCGGCCCTATCTCAAACACGACAGTGTCTGGTGCGAGTGCGGCAGCGAGCACAATGCGCTCCGCGATACGCGCATGCATAAGGAAGTTCTGCCCTAATGACTTCTTAGATTTCATAAATGATACACTACAGCCAATACCTTTATCCGTATAGACAAAATAACCTATGAAACAGTTTCGTCCGTTAGACCTCGACATGGGTGCAAAGATACGCGAAGAGATGCGTTATAAGGCAGGTTTTTCTGAAGATCCTACGCACCGATTAAACACTGCCAAAGATATTATTTCTGATGCACTCCAGAAGCACGGCAGCGAGACTCTTACCCATGAGAACTACGAAAAGGTAATGGAGTATGCCCGAAAGGATTCTCGTTGGGAACATTTACACTCGGGATCATCAACGCTTGAAACACATATCAAAGCTCATCTTGGAATGAATGCTGATTAATATTCTAGCTCAGATACTCTTCACCGTACGTCTCGTCGAAGAGAGTCAGTGAGCCATCGATATCCGCAAGAAATGACGAAGGTTCGGCGGCAAAATCGCTCCCGTAGATTTTGCGCACACGTGCGAGTGTCAGGTAGAGCCGTTCCTTAGCGCGCGTCATCGCAACATAGAAGAGTCGCCGCTCCTCTTCTTCATCACGGTCGGTATCATTCCCCATCCCTTGATGTGGGAAGAGCCCCTCTTCCATACCGCTCACAAAAACCGTGTCGAATTCGAGCCCTTTAGCAGCGTGCACCGTCATCAACATAACTCCCGTCTTCTCGCCTTGATCCATTTCATCTTGATCGCCCGCAAGTGCCGCTTCAGCAAGAAACGCGGCGATGCCCTCCTTCCCTACCACCGCATCGTAGCGCGCTGCCACCGAGGCAAGCTCTTCGACGTTTTCGAACCGTTCGCGATCTTCAGCACTCCCTTCATCAAGCATCGCACGGCGCATACCACTTTTCTCGACCACCAGTTTTACAAATGCTGACGGCACGAGTGAGTCGGTGGCATGAGCGAGTTCATGTACGACGCGCTCAAACTCCTCTACCTTCGCGAGCTCACCCGCACGCAGGAGTGCACGCTGCCCGGCCGCAAGCTTTCCGAGTGTCACTTTGCCGATACCACGCGAGGGCGATGCTGCTGCACGTAATTTATCGACCTCGCGCGAGGGCTCGAGCGCGAGCCGCATCCACGCAAGCGCATCCTTCACCTCTTTGCGTGAGAAGAAGTGCGTCCCTAATAATTTATATGGCACCCCAGCGCGTAGAAGTCCTTCTTCGAGCGCGCGTGACTGAAAATTGGTACGAAAAAGTATAGCGATGTCCTCGGGACGGGTACCATTCTTCATGAGCTCGCGGATCCGCTTTGCGATCCAGTACGCCTCATCTTCGGCGTTCAGCGCCATATGTACCACAATAGGATCGCCTGCTGCGCGTTCGGTCGTCGACTGCTTCTCTTTGCGATTCTTGTTTTTCTCGATGACCGCATTTGCCGCATCCACCAAGTTCTTGGTCGAGCGATAGTTCTGTTCGAGAATAATCGTCTGCGATTGCGGATACTTCTTCTCGAATTCGAGCAGGTTTTCTATCGTCGCACCGCGCCACGTGTAAATTGTCTGATCGATATCCCCAACCACAAAAAGATTCTTGTGTTTCGCCGCGAGCATATTCGCTAAACGCCCCTGGAGTGCGTTCGTGTCTTGATACTCATCAATATGTATATAACGCCAACGGTCCTGTGCGAGTGCACGTATGTCGGCATGTTCTTCGAGGAGCCGCGTCGGGAGCACGATAAGATCATCGAAGTCGAGCGCCTTCTCTGCTTTGAGCGTCTTCTCGTACCGAAGCCATACCTCTGCAGCGATACGTGCTCCGAACCCGGAGCGCGCATATTTCTCATAAAACTCCTTCGCATTCATTCCCTCACTCTTCGCGCGCGAAATGCGCCCCAAGACTGCCCGAGGCGAGAGCTCTTTCACACCCACGTCGAGTGCTTTGAGCGCCGCCCCTATTACTTTTTCAGAATCATCGCGATCATACACACTAAAGAAACGTGGTATCCCAATCACGCTGCCATAGCGTTCCAAAAGCTCCCTCCCGAGCCCGTGAAAAGTCGCAATGAAAGGTACCGAGTTTGTAGTTTGTTGTTGGTAGTCGGTAGGTGTATCCAAACCCAGCATACCTCTCACCCGCTCACGCATCTCGCGTGCGGCCTTATTGGTAAAGGTCACGGCAAGAATCTCTGATGCAGGAGTACCTTGCCGAACAAGGTGATAAATACGGGTAGTGAGCACACGCGTTTTACCACTGCCAGCTCCCGCAAGTACCGAGATGGGGCCCTCGGTCGCTAGGACAGCGCGCTTCTGTGCTTCATTTAATCCTTCAAGATATTTCACCTACCGACTATACCCTAAAAAGTGCTCTCCCCAGCTAAGAGTGGGGGTAGTTGACTCCATTTCTCACTCCGCTATACTCGATATATCGACTGATAAGGAAGAATTCAAGAAGTGGCTTATATACATGGTATGTAGGCCACTTTTGTATCTGACTGACCCACCACATTCCCCCCGTTTTCCCATCAAATACAACCCATCATTTCTCATATACTGTTTTGCGGTTATCGCGGCTCTCGCGCTCATTCTGCCAAACCAAGCGAATGCCTTTTGGCCATTTTCTACGGACGCAAGTGCCGCTCAGTCAACTTTTATGCCCGGTGCCTCAACACCC
This sequence comes from bacterium, assembly GCA_043762685.1. Lineage (GTDB taxonomy): Bacteria > Patescibacteriota > Minisyncoccia > Phycocordibacterales > Phycocordibacteraceae > C7867-001. The sequence continues at coordinate 3,096 of JAYUMM010000029.1, forward strand.
GTGCTGCAGGCGTCAAACAACATCGACCCAAACCCAAACAAAGGGCTCGGTGACAGTATTCAAATCAGTGGCGGTAAGGCACTTCTCGCGTATGCTGGCCCTTCAGGCACCATAGCAGACGTCGCAAGCTCAACACCCTCTGACCGAATCTCAATTTATGTCGTGCGTACGGGTGACACAATTGGAGAAATAGCCACAATGTTTGGCGTCACAAAAAATACCATTGTCTGGGCCAACAATCTAAAAGGAGTAAGTGACGTCCACCCGGGTGACACGCTTATTATTTTGCCTGTATCGGGTGTGGAGCATACGGTCGTTAAGGGAGACACTTTAAAGTCACTTGCCAAGAAATACGGTGCCGATGCCGATGAAATCGCTCAGTATAACGGCCTCGACTCGGCAAACTCGCTCGCGGTAGGCTCAAAAGTTATAATTCCTGGTGGTGAACTTGGTGGAACAACCCCGACGACTGCAACTCCTCGAAAAACGACTGGGTCAAATAAAGACCCGTATCGCGGTGGTGGGGGCACACTTATCGCTGGCTACTTTAGCAATCCACTCCCGGGTGGCGTCATTACTCAGGGAGTTCATGGATGGAACGCAGTCGATATCGGTGCCGCACTCGGCACACCAATCCACGCCGCCGCCGACGGCACGGTCATTATCGTCAAAAGTGGTGGTGCTTGGAACGGTGGCTACGGCAACTACATCGTAATCACACACAACAATGGTACCCAAACCCTCTATTCTCACCTGAAGTCATCTATCGTTACCTCCGGACAGCAAGTGTCAGGTGATCAGATTATCGGCTATGTCGGTATGACCGGCCACACAACGGGCCCTCACGTACACTTCGAAGTGCGTGGCGCCGCAAATCCATTTTTGTACTGTCGCGTTGGGAGTGTCTGTTCGCCACAATAATCTCCCCTCCGAAGACAGGTTCTATGCAAAGAGAACCTTGTGTGCAATAATCAGCCCGCTACAGCCATGGCGCTCTTGCCTAGGTTGAGGAGCAGTATGCACTTTTAGGAGACCAAATGTTCCCTACTGATAAGAGAAAGCCGAACTTGTTGATTCAAGTGCCGGGCACGAAGCACTTCGCAGCGTCGTATGTCGTACGCAACTTCGAAGGCCCCGTTATCCGAGTTCACGGCGCGTACCTCCACAGCTCGCCGTCAGACATCTGCTCGGCACTCGGCGGCAAGATCGAGGAGAATGTGCCGTCTGCAGTGCTTCGCCTGCACCAGATAGTGCCGGCGCCAAAAATGGCGACCATTCACGAGGCATTCAATAGCCCGACCGAACCGAGAGGGGAGGTCATGCTTGCTCATCTCTGGGGAGCAGTCACGAGCACATTTAGACCGAACATGGTGGCCGACACAGAGGGCTCGACCCTCCTCTTGTACGCGACCTATGTGCGTGATGTAGAGCAGAATATGCGCCCCATTTTTGCGGCACTGAGGCGAGTACCGAACGGGCCGTGTGCATGGACCTTCCATAACATGTTCTACGGCCCAACACGTATGTGGTACAAGAACGCGTACTGGCTCGAACGCTGCCCGGAGTGACAGCCGTCAGCAGTGCGGCAAACGCACATTAGCTCCCGCTGGCGAGAACAACTTCAGTTGTCTCCCCCGCTGGGGCTTTTTTCATTTCCCTCTTTGGGTAAAAAGGGTCATACTGTGGCTATGAAATCTCTCACCCATCTGCAGTTCGTCATCATGATTGCGGCAGTCGTCGTACTCGGCGTCGTGACGTTCATCTTTGCCTTTGGATACAAATCGCAACCTGCCACTACTACTAAAGGGTGCGTGCGTGCCGGATGTAGTAGCCAACTGTGTGTCGAATCGGGTAAAGCGAGCGGTACGATAACGACCTGCGAATATAACCCTGAATACGCCTGCTATAAGACAGCTCGCTGTGAGCGTCAAGCGACTGGCGACTGTGGCTGGACCACAACCCCGGAACTAAGGCAATGCATTGCCAACGCTTATTTCG
>JAYUMM010000030.1:0-4285 GCA_043762685.1 bacterium
CTCTTGGTACTCGTCCGCAATACGCGATGATGAGGAAAATGCACCGATCAGGTGCGTGTGTTGTTCTTAAAAGCTTTATAGGCAAAAGAGCGGAATCAATTCATCGCCTTGTGGATATCACGCAGTTTGGGGTCGGCGATTTTGAAATGGTGATACCTGCCATGCGCATACGTTTTGAGTGCGAGGTCGTGATGCAAGTTGAAGACGTTCTGCATCAAATACCACCCAAACTCCTCTACATCGGTACGTTTACTTTTCTCTTTGGCTTGATCTCTTAGATGCGCTACACAAAGCCGCATACGCATCAGCTAACCAAAAAATACCAGCTCTTGAGGAATCTTCTTATGACGTGGATGCGGTTCGTTTTTTTGTACAGATTGCATGAGAGTTGAAGCTCATGGCGCAAAGTCATTTTATGTCACTTAGCACTGACGTTGAAATGGGAAGGATCATTGGCGGCTGGAAATGGGGCATTTTAGCAAAAAACTCCCGCGCCAAACGGTACGGGAGAAAAATGAGAGTAGCGGGAAACGGCCTGGTTGTTGGCGTTCCAGTTCGCGTTCACGGCCCAGAACATTTGTGTGCAGTACCATCTACACCACCTCACTTTGAGTTCTCTCCGGGCTGAATCGCATATGGGACATTCCCTATTCGCCACAACAAAGAAAAGACTAGTAAATAAGCCACTTTCTGCTACGGCGAACGTCGATGTAGAGAGCTGTTTATCTAGGTAGAGCAATAGAACATTTTGTATAAAAAGCAAGAGCTGCGGTTTTTATTCGATGGCGGTGCGAATGCGGTCGGCCACCTGAGAAAGAGTAAGACGCTCTTGTTCGCCTGTGTCGCGATAGCGGAGCGTAACGGTGTCTTTGAGGTCAGGTGTCTCCCCAAGAGTGTCGAAATCGACAGTAATGCAAAATGGGGTACCAACTTCGTCTTGGCGGCGATAGCGTTTGCCGATATTGCCGTTGTCGTCCCATGCGATAGCCGGGTGTACTTTTTTGAGCTGCTTACGCACTTCCCTCGCCTTCTCAGCAAGCTCGGGCTTGTTCTTCAAGAGCGGCGAGACCATTGCTTTGATCGGTGCGATTTTGGGGGAGAGCTTCAAGAGCACTCGCGTCTCGCCACCAAGCTGGTCTTCATGATACGCATCAACAAGCACCGCGAGAAACAAACGGCCCATGCCGAGCGAGGTCTCAAGAATCCAGGGGATATATTTCTCCCCGGTCTCAGAGTCGGTGTGCCGCAGATCAACACCCGAGAACTTCATATGTTGCGAGAGGTCGTAATCAGTGCGGTCATGAATACCCTCCAACTCATCGAAGCCCCACGGGTAGTTATACTCTATGTCCCACGCATCCTTTGCGTAGAACACAAGATTCTCGTGCTGTTTAAAGCGGAGATTCTCTTCTTTAATACCAATGGAGCGGTACCAGTCGAAGCGATCTCTCTTCAACTGTTCATAGGCCTCCTTATTCTCGTTTGGCTTAATGAAAAGCTGGGTATCTGCCTGCTCAAGCTCGCGCGTCCTGAAGAGAAAATTGCGTGGTGAAATCTCGTTCCTAAATGCTTTCCCGATCTGGGCGACCCCAAAGGGAATCTTGGGCTGCATTGAATCGACAATGTTTTTGTAGTCGAGATAGATACCCTGACAGGCCTCACCCGGGAGGTACACCGGCTCGCCCCCTTCAGAGGTGAGGTCACCCAAGTTTGAGGTGACAAGCATATTAAATTTTTTTGCACGAGAAAAGTCGTGTGCGCCACATTTTTCACAAGCAATGTCAGCGCGGTGCTCATCGAAGAGTACATTAATCTCCTCTTCACTCATCTTCTCGTCAGCGCTGACACCAACAGATTCGAGCACTTTATCAACACGAATGCGCGTATTGCATTTGCGACACTCTGCCATCGGGTCAGAAAAACCACTCGTGTGCCCACTCGCCTCCCATACACGCGGGTTCTTGAACATACCAGAATCAAGACCGTAAAAGTTATCTTTCTCGTACACGTTCGCACTCCACCATACGCGCTTCAAATTGTTCAAAAGCTCGACGCCGCGCGGACCGAAGTCATAAATACCAGCAAGGCCACCATAGATCTCGGAGCCCGGGAATACAAACCCGCGGCGCTTACAGAGCGAGATAATTTTTTCCATTAAGTTTGCGTCTGCCATAGGGTTCGATTATTGCACAGTTGCGTTTACAGGGACATACCCCGGATCATTCTTTGTCTCGGTGGTCACCGGATCTGCTACCCCCGTAATCTGGAGTGCCGCAAAGCGGTCGTACCCAGAGAAAGAGACTTTGCTGGTGAGGAGCGGGACACTCCCCTTTTGAGAGGTTGATGGAGTGAATGAGACTTGGAATGCTCCCTGTACATTGGTTGTTGCTGGTAAATCACCTGCTGTCCACGTAACGGTGCGCGACCCTGTATCATAAGAGAAATTACCTGTGCCAGCGGTGATACCCGCGTAAGACACATAGTTCGGGAGTGTGGCACTCAAAGATGCCCCCGCAATACCGCTCCCGAGCGTTCGTACATCCCACTGAATCGTATACGTCGTCGCCTGACCAGAACGTGGCGGTATCGGACCACTCGTTACCAATGGCCCCGAAGAATGGAGTGCACTTGTTGATACCACAACCGCGGTCGAAACTTTGGCTATCTTGGTTACTGAAGCAGTCACTTGTTCAGGTACATTCGTCTGCCCCACCCGTGTCCCCGATACCGAGGTGGTGAGTGTTATGGTCGGCGATGTAGGGAGCGCGCTCGCAGGGAACGTTGAGAAGCTCAACGTTCCGAAACCTGACGCACCTGACACCAGAACAGCGAGTGCTGGATCTGTATCGCGACTAAAGAGAATGGTGTGGTCGGTCGAGTTATAGAACCCATTTGTGGTGTGTATGCTGCTGTAATCAATGGCGGTCCCCGAGAGAGCCACACTGACGGTCGCATTTGTAATGGAAGTCGGGAGGGTGTTCGTATACGCTACTTTCACCGTTTGAACTGCACCCGGCGCGAGAGTCATACTCGGCGCAGTGTCACCATTGACTGCAATAGTGGTGCTTATAAATGGTGCCGTAATACCCACCGATGCATCCTGAGTCATATATGCCACAGCGAGTGTTTGATCTTGTGCTGTTGCGGCAGTGCCGATAGTGAAATGGAACACGCGCAGTTCGCTCTCTTGCCCCGTGAGCATACCGGTAAGCGTGAGTGTCTTACTTACTCCTGGCGCGAGCGTACCGATTAGGAAACTCGAGTTACTGAGCGGTTGTGAAGAAGATTGCACCGTAAAGCCGAAGGGAAATGCGCCATTCAAAACGACATTATCGATTGGTATGCTCGCATTCGAACGCACCATGAGTGTAAAGGTGATCGGCTTTCCTGCAACCGCCTCGGTAACCGCATCAACCGCAACCGAAAGTGGGGTGCTTGAGATAAGCACCACGTACGTAGATTTTTTTACAAATACCGCATTTGAGCCACTCGCCGCGTAGGACACCGACACCGGGAGTGAGACCGTCTGTCCTGCCCCACCAAACAGAATGGCACTGACCGAACGCGTCACGCGCGCGCCGCTTTCGAGTGTGCCGAGATTTTCTGTATAGCGTGGGTAGGGTTGCGACACATCATCGGCGCGTCTCGTATTATTTGGGAAATCAATTTCAATGGTCGCATTTTGAATCGCAACAGCATTTGTGTTTGTGACCGTAATCGAAAGCGGTACGGTGTCGGCCCCAGAGATGGTAGTTGGCCCTTGTATATCAATCGCTACCTTATCGACTGAAACCGCATTACCGCCGATAGAGGAGATGTAAAACACGACCGCAAATGACACGAGGAAAAAAAGAAATGCGCCAGCAAAAAAAATACTCGCTGCTCGTACATGCCGTTTGCCGTTTCGTACTCCTTGTGCCGGGAGCTCTGCAATCACTTTGTCGAGTGGATCAGACGTTTCCCAGGTATGAGGGAGTGTATCTGCGTTTTGTTTTGAAAAGGGCCGTTCAGAGACAGTGGGGTTTGCCGGCTCATACAAGCGCTTTCGCGCGCGTTCAAGCGCGCTCGTATCGTCTTCGGGCTCAGGGTGCGTCATTATGCAATAGTATACAAGACTTTACTGACTCTGGGCGCGGCTAAATTTTTCGATAGGGGTGGCGCGGCGCGCACGACGCGCACGCCGTCGCAGAGAGTGACGTACCCCTCCCCGCTGACCGGGTAAACCAATCAACAAGTGCGACCGTATCAGTCGTCGCATTTGGCGAATCCAACACCACAACAACTA
>JAYUMM010000031.1:0-5613 GCA_043762685.1 bacterium
AAAGCATAAAACTACTTATTCTGCAAGTACCTTCGCGAAAACCTGGTCGCGCATGGTGCGTGCAATGACGTCCCAATCGAAGTGTTCGAGGGCGTACGCCCGCGCCGTCGCTACTACCGCACGGGCGTGGTCAGGGTGCGCGATGATATCCTGCACTGCCTCAGCAATCTGTTTCGGGCTGTCGGTATCGACTGCCCAGCCCGTGGTGGGCCTATCTGGGTTACGTTTCGCATCAAAAAGAAAATCTCTAATTCCTCCCTCCTGCGTCGCAATGAGCGGGAGCCCCGAAACCATGGTCGAGACAAACGCAATTCCCTGCCCTTCGGAGCGACTGGGAGAAACAAAGATGTCTGCTACATTACGATACTTCGCGGTCATCGTGCGGTCGACCTGACCAACAAAGACGACACGCTCATTCACCTTGAGCTCGCGCATGAGCGCCTCGAGCTTGTCGCGTTCAGCACCATCACCCACGACAAGTAGATGAATGTTGGGTGGGAGAAGTGGGAGCGCACGGATAATCGTATCAATACCTTTTTGCTGTACGAGCCGTGAGACACTTAGTAAGAAAATGTCGCCTTCTTTCTTCCCTATCTCTTGTTTTAATTTCTCAATTTCTTCGGCGGGGTACTCCTTTGCTGATGCGGGTGAGAAACCATTTGGCACCACCACGACGGGTACCTGTGAGCCGCGCTTGCTGGGCCATGTCGCGAGATGGGTCGAAATTGTCTGAATGATTGCTGCATGACGAAAGCCGTAGTCGAGGAGGGGTGCGGCAGGGCGAATACGTACGCGCTCAAATACTTTTTCATATGAGTCACCGTCTTGGAGCGTGAGAAGATAGGGGGTGCGCACACCGATTGCACGCGCCCCAATGAGGGGGAGAAGCATATACGTCATCATCACCCACGCAGCATCAAAGGGGTGCGCACGGTGCAGCGTACGTGCCTTGAGCGCCGCGAGTGGAATAAAAAATATTTTAGAAAGGTACCCCGAACAAAAACCAACTCGATACACCATGACATTTCCCACTTGTTCTTGTGCTGGTGCTGCAGTATCAAAACGATGCGCAATCATCGAGAATTCTATGTCGCTCGATGCAATACGATCCGTAATCTCCTTGAGCGCGACTTCTGCGCCACTCACATGAGTCGGAAAGTATGCGAGTGAGAAAATGAGAACTTTTTTCATTGCTTCGCAGCGCTTTTTTTAATGTCTGTAATATATTCTTCGAGCGTGTGCGCCTGCTCCCAGCCGAGCGCCTGCAACTTCTTAGTGTCGGTATCGATAGCGGCAGAAGGGCGACTCGTGGAGCGCGCGGGGAGCATCTCGACGGCGCCACCAAAGAGCTCAGCGACTTTTAGAATCGGGTAACTCTCCTTTGCGGCAATGCTGTATTCGTCGCGCCCTCCCTTCTCCCCCACAAGAAGTATCCCCGCGACCGAATCGTCGACATGCGTATAAATACGTTCTTGTGTGCCGGGTAATCGCACTGTAAGCGGCTCGCCCGCCAGATATTTCTTCCGAAAGATTTCAATCACGGTTCCATACTCCCCCGAGAGCTCGCGCGGGCCGTACACATTATAGAAATACACTACCGAGTACGGGAGGTCATACCAATAGCTATAGTTGCGGACCAATTCAGTGTTTGATGCCTTCGACCATGTGTAGGGCGAAAGATCGCGCCCAGCAGTACCCTCGGGGCGCGGCGGCGCCATCTTGGTCGAGGAGCCGGCATAAATGAGCTTGCCGCCCCGGGTGCGCCAGAACTCGAGCACACCAAACGTCCCCTCCATATTCAGGTTCCAGACCAGTGCGGGCTCCTCGATACTCTTTGCGACACGCGAATATTCGCCAAGGTGGTAGATAATATCTGGCGTCTCAGGGATATGCTGTGCAATATCCTTGGTGTGGCCTTCGCGATATTCCACACCAGGGACATGGTTCTTGCGACTGCCAGAAAAATAATTGTCGAGTGAAATGACGCGATGACCCTCCCTCGCGAGGCATTCACAGAGATGCGAGCCAACAAACCCCGCGCCTCCCGTCACAACAATAAGTTTCTTATCGTGCATACGTATGAGACTACTGTAAAAGGGATAGAAATGCGAGTTAAATCAGTATAAATGCGCCGCCCGCAAGCACTATGACCCCCAAAAGGCCGATAATCCAAGGTGAACGGAGCGGGTTGGTACTCTGCGACTGCGACGCTGTGGGGGTTGTCGTCGCAGACAATGAGGCCCCCGCAGCGGCGAGGTTACTCGACGCTGCGGGGGCAACTACTGCTTGATCATAGGATTGGGTATTCGGCGTCGCGTTAGGGGTAGGTTCGATCGCCTGTATAGAATTAGAACGCGACGCCGCGACAAAAGGTTGCGTTGCAGAAAATGTTTGCGAGACTTCTGTTTGCACGACACCCTCTTCGACTAACGCACTGTGAGTGCGCGCGGCAAGAAGTCCATCTGGGAAGAGGAGTTCGGCATCAACAGAAATCGGTAAGTGTGTTATGTCTGCTGGAAATAACACGTCCATTTGTGGGAGAATCTCAGTGCCCTCGGGAATACGAAACCAGCTTGACGCTACATGCAGTCGCCACTGCGAAAGGTCGAGCTGCATCTCTGATGCATTTGTTATCGTAACTCCCTCCTGCGAAGCTCCGATACGCACCAGAGTCGGCCGCACGGCCACAACCACCGTATCGCCAGCTCTCGCCGGCCCATCAGTCGCTTTGGCGGTGACAACGTACTTCCCCAGGTGCCGATATACTTTTTCGGTAAGTGTTCCTGTTTGCTCAGAACCGTCTCCAAAGCTCCAGGTAATTTGTGCATTGGGATCAATTGCTCCCCCTTTCGTTGTCGCTTGGGCAGTAAATCGAAGCGGAACATTCAGGAACGCTACAGAAGGCCCGCTGAGCGTGACCGAAAGTGTAGAAGGTGGCGGGACGTAGGTACTCCCACCCGAACCGCTTAGAGTAGTTGAAGTGGCGGTCGCCAGAGAAGAAGTACTCACCACATCGCCTACCGTGATCAAATCTTTCATGCCCGCAAAGGTGCTTGGGCCAATTCCGCTCACATTTTGAATATCCTCAATGCGAACAAATGACCCATGCTCAGTTCGATAGGTAATTATCGCTGCAGCCTTCGAGGAGCCAATACCCGGCAATGTTTGAAGCAGTGCCGTGTCAGCAGTATTAATATTGATGAGCGCCGCGAGTGCTGTGAAGGGGAAGAGGAGGGTGAGAGCCAGAATGCCGATTCTACGCATGGCAGTATTATATATCGCCTTTCAGCACCTTTCGAAGGTCTTCTTCAGAGACCTCAAACGGTTTTTTCTCATCCCCCTTCGGGAGCTCAAGCATAGGTGCAGAGCTTTTTGCCACAACCTCAGTAAGGGTACTCTTGAGCACGCTTTGATGCACTCCTTTTTTCTGTTCTTTTTCTTGTGCATGCTTGGCAGTCATGGCGCGCAAGAGCGCTTTCAAGTCTTCAGGGCTCTTTGTAGTGGGAGCCGGTCGCTCGCTCCGCACTTCGGGTTGAGGTACAACTGGCGGCTCGCTATGCACTACCACTTTTGGTAGTGCACTTGCGACATGAGGTTTCGCCTGCGCAGTGTGTGGTGTGGGTGTAGTCGAGTGAGTTTGCGGTACTGGTACATGTCTACTCGGCACGAACTCGGTCTTCGGTCGCGATGACTCGATTTGGGTGTGTGGCGGTGCAGGAGTATGACTGACTGGCTTTTTCTTCATACGCGCATCAAACGGTGCGGGAGCCGCCGTGCTCGCTGCCAGTTCCGCTATGATGAGCTTTTCGATATTTGCGCGCACTGTAGTGTATCGCTCGCGCGATGACGCAATGACTTGCTCACGATACGAAATCGCTGGCGCTTCAATCGGTGGTATCGTCACTGCCGAGAATGGTGTCGAGCCCACCCCATCAATCATCAATGTCATATAGATCTGGCGACGATCAAGAATCACGATATCTTCTTTAGTAAACTTCGGTAGAAAGATTGTTTCGAGCACCTCGGCGTCAAACGGCCCAACGCGAAAGACGATCGTGGTGCCGATATTACCAAACACGGCGTCCCGCACCTCCTCTTCCATCTGCTCGATATACTGATGCGTGACGATAAGATTCAATTTATATTTGCGTGATTCAGAGAGAATTTCGGCAAAGGTTTTGTTTGCGAAGTTCTGGAATTCGTCCACATAGAAATAGAAATGTGGGAGCTTTGCGAGCTCAGACGCAGGTAAGTTCGCACGACTCATCGCCGCAAGGAAAAGACGAGTGGTGAGCATAGAACCGAGAAGGTTCATGTTGGTCTCACCAATAAGCCCCTTAGAAAGATTGACGAGCAGAATCTTGCGTTCGTCCATCATCGTACGGATGTCGAATGAGGACTTCTGCTGACCGATAATATTGCGGATGAGCGGGTTGCCCGTAAATTGGCCCACTTTATTTTGAATCGCTGGCGTCGCCTCCTGCGTATAGCGGTCACCGTAATTGGCAAACTCTTTAACCCAAAAGTCTTTGACCACCGGATCCTTCACATTATCGATGACCTTCGTACGATAGTCTTTGTCGGTATACATGCGGTTCACCCCAAGCAGGGTCGCGCCCGGGTACTCGAGGAGTGCAAGTAGAGTATTCGTGAGTATGTACTCCATACGCGCACTCCACGCGTCTTCCCAAATCTTTTTGAAGGTCGCCATCAGCCCACTCACCACCAAATGGCGCTTGTCGTAGCCAACGTCCTCCATCACATTAAATGCAATTGGATTCTCCATATCAGCCGGCGCGAAGTACACGACATCTTTGAGACGCTCTTCGGGAATATAGTCGAGAAGCTTTTCGATTGCAGAACCGTGCGGGTCGATGAATGCGAAACCCTCACCATTTCGAATATCCTGAATCGCCATATTCTCGAGCAAAGTCGACTTACCCATACCAGTCTTCCCGATCACGTACATATGCTTGTCGCGATCCTTTGACTTAATACCAAATGGCACGTACTTGCCGCGACTATCAGTCGCCGCGAAGTACGTCACGCGCTCTGGGTTCTCCATCGCGTTTAGTATACCAAATGAGAGCGCAAAAATGCGCGTGTTCTAGAAAGCAGACATTTCTGACGGCGTCACTACAGACTCTGGTACTGCAATGGGAGCGGTGGGCTGAGAGTCGCTTGCTTGTCGCTGCTCGTGCGCTTCCTCTGCACGCATAATAAGACCTGTAGCCGCGACGCCAGCACCGAGGACGACTGCGAGCAGGGTGCGAATTGATACGGGCAAACCCGAAAAAGGGGTCAGAGTAGTAAGAATGCCGAGCAATATAAGAGTGCTAGTGCGGGACATGAAGAGAAGTGTATCACACTAGAAATTCTAGACCATATTCGGCACAAGCATTGAGAGCTTGTGCGCATTCCCGTGCCGCAGCATCCCTCGATACGACTCCACAACCGCCTCTTCAGGACTTCCGCGAAGTGCTTTGAGCATCCACTTCTTGGTGCTCGTCCGTAGCACTCGATGGTCAGGGAAGTGTACCCACCCGAGAAGGTCGATGCCGGAAGCTAAGGTACATAAAGAGACTTTATCTGGCTGGAGTAGAAGTTTTAGGT
>JAYUMM010000032.1:0-1800 GCA_043762685.1 bacterium
TGCGGTCAAAGAGATAGACATTCCGTCGGCCAAACCAGCGCTTGCTGCCTACTACATTATCAATTTCGCTGAAGTTTCAGCAAACCTCGCTCGCTACGATGGTATTCGTTATGGCCATGCGGTGCGTGGTGAGACGCTTCTTTCAGATTACCTTCTCTCGCGGAGTGAAGGGTTCGGGAAAGAGACCAAGCGTCGTATTGTGCTCGGGACGTTTGTTCTCTCTTCGGGCTATATTGATGCGTATTATCGTAAGGCGCACACAGCGCGTGCCCAGCTGCGCCGCGAATATGAGGATGCATTTGCGACAGTCGACGTTATTGCAACGCCAACGATGCCGACGCCCGCGTTCACAATAGGAGCAAAAGCAGATCCGCTCTCGCTCTATCTCGAAGACGTGTTTACAGTTACGGCGAACCTGACTGGTATGCCTGCGATCTCGGTACCGATGGGTACGGTTGAGCGGGGAGGGAAGCAACTCCCTGTCGGCATTCATTTCACTGCGCCACAACAAGCAGAACAGCTGCTCTATGCAGCAGGTATTGCAGGGGAGAAGGTGCGCCAAGCGTAATTAGTTCGTCTATACTGGAGAAGATGAACTCTGGAGCAACCGTGAACCAGGCGAACGTTGAATACTTCTTTCGTCTCTTCTATGAGTGTGCCCGTGGTGCCTGTTACGGACCAGTCACTCCGGTCGGGCTCGCTGCACTTCTCGCAAAGCTCTGGATGTGGATTGTGTACATCGGGTATGTGTTTTCTGTACTCGGGTTGTTTTTGATTATTTATTTGACCATGCGCTTGTTTGATTTACGCAAACGAGAAAGAGAATACTACGGCACGGTCATTCTCGCTCCCGATGCTGAGAGTGGTGGGCACCCACGCTGGGAGCATATTAAAGAACTTTCAGATGACACGAGCGCGAGTGCGTGGCGCGAAGCAATTATCGAAGCCGACATTCTGCTTGATGAGACCCTTACGCGAGCTGGGTACAGTGGCGATAGTGTGAGTGAAAAGCTAAAGAGTGCAGATCGAATTAATTTCTCCTCACTCCAAGACGCGTGGGAGGCACACAAGGTGCGTAATCAAATTGCGCACGAAGGGTCAGCATTTGACCTCACCGAATCGCTCGCTCGCCGCACCATCGCCCGCTACGAGAGTGTTTTTCGCGAATTTAAGATAATCACCTAGTGTGGGCAGAGGGGCTCTTGACGGCCCGGCACTTGAGTCGTAGTGTGTTTCTACACGTCGCTGTGGCGTGGGGGAGATATCATGTTCAAATGTTCGCTCTCTGGAATGTGTGCGAGCCTCGCCAAGCACCTAAGGGACAGCTGGGCAATCGAGGCGGAGTGCTCCGATGTGACTATGAATCATCGGACGCTCAAGGTTCGGTACCTGTTGTTCGTCTTCGCCCTGCTGTTGCTTGGCAATGAAGTCGGCTGGGCAGCGCTCGTGAGGGTTGCACTTGCCGTCGTGATGGTGGCACTCATCATCTGTGGCGCCGCTACGCCCTTCGCGAAGTGGTTCGCAAAAGCGAATGACGAGATAAACAAGACGGCCGAGGGAACATGAGGAAAGGTTCCCCACGAGAATCAAGCGGCGCCCCGGCGCCGCTTGTCTGTTTCTATTCGGACTTCGTAAAGTTGCAGAGTGTACTTGATAAGTATAGTATTGAAGAAACGGTATTACCGTTGTGCAGAAAATATAGCGGGGTAGAGGAGAGGTACCTCGGGAGGCTCATAACCTCCAGACGCCGGTTCGATTCCGGCCCCCGCAACACGGTTGTGACGTCAGGAACCAGTACCG
>JAYUMM010000033.1:0-1442 GCA_043762685.1 bacterium
TGGGAGGATGCACGTTTTATCGCACGCCTCACCAGCTTTAAACACACGGGTATCTTTCCTGAGCAAGCGCCGAACTGGCAGTGGATGAAAGAGCAGGTAGCAAAAAGTGCAAAACCAACGGTACTGAATCTTTTTGGCTATACCGGTATCGCCTCGGTAGTCGCGGCACAAGCAGGAGCATTTGTGACCCATGTCGACGCATCGAAACAATCTCTCGATTGGGCCCACGAGAATGCGCGCCTCTCGGGTGTGGGCGAAGATCGCGTTCGCTGGATACTCGACGACGCGCTCGCGTTTGTGAAGCGCGAGGCGCGCCGCGGTGCCAAGTACGAGGGCATCATTCTCGACCCTCCCGCCTTTGGGCGGGGCGCCAAAGGCGAAGTATGGAAGATCGAAGAAGACTTTACCCCACTTCTCCAAGCTCTTAAAGAAATTTTCAATGTTGTGCCCGGTTCATTTTTTCTCGTCAACGGGTACGCGGCTGGCTACGCGCCGCGCGCTTTCGCCCAAGCGGTAGAGAGCGTATTTGACAATATCACAGGCGAAGCGGGCGAGCTTTTTATTGCAGAATCATCAGGTGAACGTGTTATCCCGGCCGGTATCTATGTGCGTTTTGTGCGATAGAATTATCGTATGAGCGACGAGCCACACGAACGCCCTCTCGTAGCGGTCGGCATTATTATTCTCAAGGAGGGAAAGATTCTTATTGGCGAGCGCCTTTCAAGCCACGGAGCTAATACGTACCAGATCCCGGGTGGCCATTTCGAATTTGGGAGGTCTTTTGAGGAGCAGGCGCGCGCTGAAGTGACAGAAGAGACCGAGCTCACCGACATTGCCTTCATCAAACCGATAGCCCTCAACAATGAACGTGTATACGGTAAGCACTACGTGAATCTCGGTTTCTTAACTGAGTGGCGCAGTGGCGAACCGGGGAATCCCGAGCCCACCAAGTCTCGCAATTGGAAGTGGTACGACCCGGCTCACCTACCCGAACCTCTCTTTGCACCAAGTAAGGGCGTTATCGACGCGTGGCTCTCGGGTAATTTTTTTAATGAGGTGGTAGAGTAACGTTATGCATGAGCACCATAAAGAAATAGCCGTTCTCCATCACGGCGGCTGTCCTGACGGGTTTGGTGGCGCCTACGCGGCCTGGAAGAAGTTTGGCGACACTGCTGAATACATTCCCGTTAAACACGGCAAACCAGTCCCTGAAGGCCTCGCTGATCGCGACGTCTATCTCATTGATTTTTGTTATGACGATAAGTCAGCGATGGATGAAATCTCCCGCATCGCCAAATCATTGACCGTCCTTGATCACCATAAAGGTGCCGAGGAGGTGGTACGAGCGTTCCCTGGCGTATTTGATGCAGATCATTCCGGAGCGACTATCGCGTGGAGCTACTTCCACCCTGACACACCGACTCCTTACTTTCTTCTTCTTC
>JAYUMM010000034.1:0-2255 GCA_043762685.1 bacterium
GCAAATGCGGGAGCGAGATCCACTGGCCGGGGGGCGGTAATGAGGGTACGCCCTCCCCCAGGGAGCGGGAGATCGATTGCATAGGCATGGAGCCCAATACGGGTGATACCGAGTGCCTTGGGCTGGTTGGGGGCATAGAGCGCGTCGCCAACGATCGGGTGGTGAATCGCCTTTAGATGAACGCGAATTTGATGCGTTCTCCCTGTTTCTGGCTGCACTTTCAAAAGTGCGTAACCAGGGATCTCACCGATGATCTCATAGCGCGTGAGCGCTTCGCGGAGCCGCCCCTTCGCTTTCGGCTGCGCACTCCGAAGCCGAAAGTCTTTGCGCGAGCGCCCGATGTCGAAGTCTATAACCCCCTTCTTCTCTTTCGGTACGCCATATACAAATGCGAGGTAGGTCTTCACGATAGTGTGATCATGAAAGGCTTTACGCAAAAAGTCGTATGCAACAGGGTTTTTCGCGAAAACGAGCACACCTGAAGTATCACGGTCGAGTCGGTGTACGTATCCCGCAACACTCTGTTCCCCCACCATGGTTGTGATATCTGGGTAGCGCGCTTTGAACCACTCTTCGGCGGTCGCCTCTTCAGTACGCCCGTCAGAGTGTGTAATAAGCCCCGCAGGCTTCGCGATTGCGACAATGTCGGCATCTTCGTAGAGAATGGGGATATCCATTGCCTTACCCTAACACTTTTATTACTTTCCGCCGCGCCGCTCACGTTCGGCATATTCTGCGAGAATTGCATCAAACTCTTCGAGAGAGAAGTCAGGCCAGTTGGTGGGGGTGAAAAAGAGCTCACTATAGACCGACTGCCAGGTAAGGAATCCGGAGAGGCGCTGCTCGCCGCTCGTGCGAATAATAATGTCAGGGTCGGGCATTTCGGCTGTCCAGAGGTGGCTCGAAAGCGACTCTTCAGTAATTTCCTCCTCCGCAGCGGCCGTGGCACGCGCGGCAGCGACAATCTCAGCGCGGCCGCCATACGACATACAGCACCATAGTGTGAGCGTGCTGTTTATTCCGGTATCCTTTTCAATATCCTGCATCATTGCCTGAATATCCGCAGAAAATCGTTCACGCTCACCCGCGAAACGTACTCGAACACCGGCACTCTTTAATTCTTCCATCTCATTTTTCACTACCCTTCGAAAAAGGTCCATCAGATACGATACTTCCGTTTTTTCACGATTCCAGTTTTCGGTTGAAAAAAGATAGACGGCCAAATGCGGTATGCCACGCGCTTGCACAAAGCGCACTGTCTTTTTTAGAGTTTCAAGTAGACCTACCCGATGTCCTTCGAGTTTCGGGAGACCATGCTCCTTCGCCCATCGCCGATTGCCGTCGAGAATAATGCCGACACAGGCAACCGGAGGTACAGCAGACGCTCCCGAATATTCGTTCATAGTAATACCAACCGGTCTACCACACGACTTAGTTTCAAGTGCACCCTGAGGGACTCGAACCCCCGACCTTTTCAGTGTAAATGAATTGCTCTACCAACTGAGCTAAGGGTGCGCACGAGTGGGCATGGGGAGACTCGAACTCCCAACCCTTACGGGATACGCTTCTGAGACGTACGCGTATACCAGTTCCGCCACATGCCCGATTCCGTGCCAAGCCTACGGCTCGGGCACGAGTTTCAGCATACCAGACTCGGCGCGCTCGGCCAGCGGCTTCGCAGGAGTGCTTGATCCTGCTGGCTGAGTAAGCGGGAGCTCAACCGTAAAGGTACTTCCCTTATCCTTACCCAAGGATTCAACCGTAATGGCACCATGGTGCGCATCAACAAATATTTTTGCGATATAGAGACCAAGTCCGGTTCCAAGAATATTAGCTTTTTGCGCATCGGCACGCGAGAACTTCTTAAAGAGTTTCGGTATTGTCTCCTCGGGGATACCGACACCCGTGTCAGTTATCTTCATCTGCACAACCTTCTCACTCCGCGAGACAGAGACATTCACCGAGCCTTTCAGCGTGTATTTAATCGAGTTATCAATGAGATTGGCGAAGACTTCTTTGATTTTCCCGGTGTCGGCAGGGACAACGTACTCGCCAGCCGAGTCATGCTGGTTGGTAATCGTAATACCCTGTTGCGCCGCGACCGGCTCAAACTCATGCACCAAATCAGTAATAAGTTTTTGCACATCGGTTGGCACAAAATCGAAATTAATTTGATTCAGTTCAAGTTTCGATTTGTTCAAATACTGATTACCGAGATGGATAATGTCATTCGCTCGCACATAAAGCTTCTGCAT
>JAYUMM010000035.1:0-3257 GCA_043762685.1 bacterium
CTTTGAGACTGCGCTTCAGCTCCTTGCCTATGCGAAGTCGGTCACACTCATTCACCGCCACAAGGAGTTCAAAGCCGATCCAGTCACCATCGAGAAGGCGCGAGCACACCCAAATATGCATATCCTCATTCACGCAGAGCCAATCGAAGTGGTCGGCACTCAATTCGTCACTGGTTTAAAATACAAAAATAAGGATACTGAAGAAGTACACGAGCTCGCTGTCTCGGGTATCTTCGTCGAAGCGGGTGTGCTCCCTAATACCAACTTTGTCGAAGGACTGCTCGAAATGGATGCCGTAAAACGCGTCAAGGTAAACCCATTGAATCAACGCGCGCACCTGATCAAAACACCAGCAGATGAGGCTCGTGGTGGCGTGTGGGCTGCTGGAGATTGTACCGATGAGCTGTACCATCAAAACAACATCGCCGCCGGCGACGGAGTAAAGGCGCTCGAGGACATCTACCTCTGGCTAAAGAAACAATAGCGAAGTGTTCGTATGGCGCACACTCCCCGCATTTCAATCATCATCCCCACACTCCGTGAGAAAGAGTTTTTGGGGCGCACCCTAGAGAACTTGCGGCAGATCGAGATGCCCTACCAAATCGTCATCACCGATGGCGGGAGTACCGACGGCACGCTCGATGTCGCATCACAGTACACCGATGACATTGTGGTGTGGAGTCACCCCCAAAGGCAGACCTTCGGCCAGGCCAAGAACGCCGGTGCGGCAATAGCCACTGGCGAGTTTCTCGTCTTTATAGACGCAGATGTTATCATCCCGTCCCCTCAGGCATTCTTCGAAGAGATGCTCGCGACTTTTGATGCAAATAAAAAAATATTTGCGATGACGGTCCCCTTGAAGCCACTCGAAGAAAATAAATCATTGATTGACGCTTTCTTCTGTGCGCCACTCAACTGGTTCTACATTATTGCCAACAATATCTTCCATTCAGGTAATGCCTCAGGCGAATTTCAGATGATCCATAGGGAGTTATTTCGCCGTATTAACGGCTATAGCGAGGGTCTTGCGGCCGGCGAAGATAATGAGATATTCCGTAGAATCGCTCATCACGGTCGCACCCTTTCCTACTGGCGACTGTGTGTGCGCCATTCCCTCCGTCGTCCACATAAATGGGGCTGGATGAAAACCTATGGGGTATGGTTTAAGAACGGCCTCTCGGTGTCACTGCGCGGCCGTGCCGCGTATAAGGAGTGGGACGTGGTGCGCTAGATTGTATATAAAACAGAGAAGCCGCCAAAAGAGGATCTTCTTGGGATTGAAAACGTTGTACCCAGCATTACAGCACGACGTAGCAAACCGGCAGCACTGCGGGTATCCTAAACATTAGGATCGCCCTTCCCAGAGCGTCGCACGCCCTCACACAGAGGGGCGAGTTGGCTGTGGTAAGTATCACGGTAACCTCCTGAGTTGTGCCCTTCACTTACGAAGAAGAAAAGAACGATTGAGAATCAAACTGCGCAATACCGCAAATATGCCAGGTAGTCAAACGACTTCTGAATGGACGGGGATGAGATTTTTAATAAATGCTTCGACTGAATAGTTCCATGAATATTGGAGCGCTTTTGTGCGGCAGTTCTCGCGCGCAAGTGAGAGACACTTGATCGCCGCGTCGGCCAAGTCGTCGCCCACATAGCCATCGACGCCCTGCGAGAGGATGTCGCGGGGGCCCATAACATTATATGCCGCGACAGGTATGCCACACGCGAGTGCCTCGAGTACAACAAGACCGAACGTCTCGGTGCGTGAGGGGAAAACGAAAACATCACACAGTGAGAGCTGGTCAATGAACTGTTGTAATTCTCGTTTGACGTCGTACTTCCCCAAGAAGTGCACCTCTGGATACTTCTTTTTTAATGCTTCATATACCACCTGTGGTTCAGCCCCGATGACGAGCTTGGTACCTGGGAGGTCGAGCTTTAAGAAGTCTTCTGGGCGCTTCTCAATAGCGAGTCGGCCAAAATAAACAAACACTGGCCGCGGGTAGGCGGCGATAGGCGGCGAAGGGTTACGCACGAACATTTCGGTGTCGACACCAAGTGGCACCACAACCACATTTCTATACCCCTGCAACTCCAAATGCTTCTTAAGACTCTCGGTAGTGACCATGGTATGCGTAGCACGTGAGTGAAAGTGTCGTAGGAGTACATGTATAGGCCACAGAAACACGTGGAGGCGTACGTCTAGGTAGAGGTCGAGATTGGTGTGGTACCAGGTGGTAAAGGGTATATTCTGCCTGCGGCAGACCGAGCGTGTTGCCCAGCCGAGTGGCCCTTCGGTCATGATATGTATCGCGTCTGGATGAAGATCAGCGATCATACGAGCAACGCGCTTGCGCGAGAAAAGTGCGAGATGGATCTCGCGATACGTGGGCAATGCGACCGTCCGAAATAGCTCCGGATGAATCACAGTAACGTCGTATCCCCGCTCAGTCAGAAGTCTAGTCAATTGATGCTGCACGACCGTCACACCGTTTTTTTGCGGTGCCCATGCGTCGGTCACGAGCAAGATCTTTTTCATACAGTTGTCTCGTCAATAACGGGCTCCTCCTCAATCTGTTTATCCTTCGCCAAGAACTTGCCGCGAATTTTCCACGTGAAGTAATAGTACACTGATATGATAATCGCCATCACACCAGCAACGTACCCTACGTTGCGCACAATGAGCTCTGCGCTCCCGCCAAAGCTCGCCCCAAGAAAATAGCCAGCAAGAAGGAGTACCCCATACTGCAAAATCGCAACTATGAAGCCGTAACCAAAGAAAAGCCGCAGCGGCATCTCGATCTTGCCTGCCACCACAATAAAAGCTGTCGCGATACCGTACGAGAGCTTTCCAATAAACATCGTGGCCCAGGGCCGCTTCTCCCATATCTCACGCACATTATTGAGATGGTCATCAGTGATGCCAATTTTCGCGAGCATTCGCTCAGCAAAGGGGGTGCGCCCACCAAAGTAGCCGATCGCGTAATACGCCGCGTCGAGCCCCATATCCCGTACAAAAAAAAGGAGCGCTAGTGCGTAAATATTAAAGAAGCCTGCCGCTGCCAAGGTTCCTGCGACAAAAGCGACAATCGGCCCCTCGATAAAGGTGAGCGGGATCAGAATCCAGTACTTGTACTGAAGGATCATTTGGGTTATGAAATCGGGCGACATTGTATCCCACCAGTATACTACGCCCGGTCGAGGCTCATTTTCGAGCAAAAAAGGCACATGCCTCTACCACCCCAGCCTCTACTGCA
>JAYUMM010000036.1:0-12760 GCA_043762685.1 bacterium
TCGCAATTACCGCTGCGACTCGCGTATGCGATGACCGTGCATAAGAGTCAAGGGATGAGTATGGACGCTGCGATTATGGATCTCTCCAAAGCGTTTGAATATGGACAGGGCTATGTCGCACTTTCGCGAGTACGACGGCTGAGTGGTGTGTATCTGACTGGGCTCAACCAACGTGCGCTCGAGGTGCACCCAGAGATACTCGAAAAAGATCGCGACTTTCGGGCCGCCAGTGAGGCGGCGCGTGATACGTTCGCAGAGATGCCCGAGGCAGAGATTGTTTCGATGCAGAAGAAGTGTGTCAAAGCGATGGGGGGTGCATGGGCCAAAACCGTGCAGAGTAAAGAGGGAAGTAAAAAGGAGAAGGGGGCGGGCGGGCTCCCTGGGCGACTCGCAGAAACACTGCAAGCCGTACGTGATTCAAAAAGTTTACGAGACGCGGCGAAAGAGAGGAGGCTTGTCGCCTCAACGCTCGTGAAGCATCTCGAAGAGCTTAGTGAGCTCGGGAAGCTTACTAATGCTGACTTCGCACACCTCGTCCCATTTCACGTGCTCGACGAAATTCACGAGGCTATCACCGTGACGGCAGGAGATAAGCTCTCACCAATTTTCCATGCACTCCACGGGCGCCACTCATTTGAGACTATTCGGTTGGTGCGGCTTCTTCGTCAGTAAGAATTTTTTCGATTACTTTTGCTGTTTCTTTTGGACTGTAGACTTGTTGGGTCGGAATGTTCGTTGTTTTGACGATTTCATCATTGCCACCAGGGAAGAGTGCGTCACCGACATAGAGCATATTTTCTATGGAGATCTTGAGAATCTCAGAGAGCTGTTGTATGCCATATGCTTTGGTCATTCCCTCGCGGGTAATATCGATCGAAGTCGTTGCGTTGACGCGAATAGAAAAGCCAGTCAATCGTCTGAGGAGCGCATCTTGCAGTGGTTTGCGTTTTGACCGATCGGGGTCCCAGATTTTTTTCTCTTCAATCGGTGCATCTTGGCCGAGTGCCGACCAGGTGATTTGTGACCCACGATCCTCGATTTGAGCACTCCAAAGGTTTGGTGGTGGGGTATCGAGCCCAGTCTCATGAAGCGAGTCAGCAAGTGCGGTCAGTATCTGGGTACGTTCTTCAGGAGTAAAGGGGTGATTATAGAGGAACTTCCATTCCCCATCTTTCCGAACGTAGCACTGAGAGGCACTCGTCGGGAACAGATAGAGATTAGAGTAGTGTGCAAAAGTGGGCATACTCCCGAGTACCTGCTTTTCAAATTGTGCATACGAGCCGCCAGACATAATTGCCACCGGCATTTTAAGGAGGAGGCGAGCAAGTAAGGAGCTTATTTCAGGATGGAGAGCTGACTTACTTTCAGCAAGTGTTCCATCGAGGTCAAAAATAACAGTTTTAATTTTCATAGATAATTATGATAATGCGCGAATGATATGGGCGAACGAGGCGGTCGCTACGCCAATGGCCTTGTCGGCAGCTCCATAATACAAGAAAAGAGTGTCATCTCGAACTGCTGCACCACACGAGAAGACGACGCGCGGGATCTCACCCTCTAATTCGTAAGGTTCAAGCGGTTCAAAAATAGGGTCAGCGGTGCGTGCGAGCACAGAGGTGCCCGATGAGTCGAGGAGCGCCGCGCCAAGACGGTAGGTCGAATGTCGTGAGACACCGTGATAAATCATCAGCCAATTCTCGCCCACTTTAATTGGTGGCGCGGCACTACCGACCTTGGCACCATCCCACATACCTTCTCTCGGCGCCATAATTTCGATACAGCGGCTGACCCGTTTCCCGGCAGTTAGGTTGGGTAGCACATCAGCACAGATTTGGTTATGGATGCGGTGATAGAGCAAAAAGTTCCCACCAACGACTTCGGGCAGGAGTGCAAGATCTTTATCGTCTACATTTTCAGGGGTAAGAATAAAAGGATCGCACCACTTTCCCCATTGTCGTGCTAAAAAGTCAGCAACGCTTATTGAGGAAACTGCGCCTGCTGGCGGGTGCACGCCATCGTAGGCGGTGTAGGTCATATGCAACATATCGCCAATGCGCACGATGCGCGGATCTTCACACCCAGAGTTACCGGTCGGTGTCCCTCGCTTCATTTCGAAATCAGCACGGGGTGTGTAGATAGGCTCGGGTAATCGCTCGTCAATAGTGATGCCATCTTTGGTCACAGCAAGACCGATGGTTGATGTATTGTTCGCGTCCATCGCACGATAGAGAATGTGGATTGATCCGTCGATATCGACGACCGCAGCGTTTAGTACGTCGCGACTTTCAAAGCCAGTGCCCTGGGGAGAGAGGATAGGGTTTTGTGGTGCACGAGTAAACGTGCGTGCAGGTCGCATTGGGTCGAGTGCGCGCAAGAGATCAGCGAGCTTGACGCTCGCTTTTGCACAAACCGTATCGGCGGCGCCATACCAAATATCGAGTGTGTCGTTCGTGCCGAGAGTCGCACTGGTCGGGAAGACGATGTTCGGCACCAGGCCGTATTCTTCGTAGAATTCTTGCGGGACGAGCAGAGATTCTGAACGGGAGACAAATTTTTGCGGGTCGTGTTGATCGAGGAGTGCTGCTTCGACCGTAAAAATGCGGTTTTTCCCATCGTAGTAATTTTGAATGTACGAATAGATAAGAAGCCACCCTTGGTCGGTAAGTAGTGGAGCAGCGCCGACCTCGATGTGGTCATGTTCGTTGCGACGCAGCTCTGGGATCGCGTGTGTGACTAGATTTTTGTGCCACTTTTCCCAATAAATTGGGTCTAAAAAGTCTGCGATGTTTTTAGCGCGCGCAATTGCTATTGTCGGTCGGGGGTAGTCTTCGGTCCAATCGGTATGTGCGGTGAGAAGCATCACAACATCACCATCGATGCGCTCAGGGAAGAGCGTCGCCGCTTTGGCATTAAAAGGCGTAATGAGGTGGCGCTCGGTAAAGTTGTCAGGGGTGTCACCGATGGCAAGTGCGACTTTAATATTCTCAGCGCTGAAAGGGTAGCCACTAAGCGCGGTATAGAAACAGTACCAGCGACCCTCAAAGAAGGTTACCCGCGGGTCTTCGCAGCCAAAGATATCCCACGGTGCTTCGGGTGCTATGACCTGCTGCCTTGAGTGAAAGTGAGTGCCGTCTTCGGCAAAGGCCGTACCAATAGAGGAGACGCCCTGCATTGGCGTCTGGAGTGTGTCAGGGTCGCCGAGTGCTCGGTAGAAGACGCGGACGCCCTCGGGAGTACGCACGGCAGAAGGGTTGTAGGTAGCTATCGCCTCCCATGGTCGCTCACGTTGTGGCGCGATGAGGGGGTTGTGGGTTGATCGGCGAATGACAAACATAATATAATTAGAATAGCAGATGAAATGAATATTTTTGCAAAAGCAAGTTAGCCGGTTTGGGCGGGGAGGACAACTTCAAGTTCGGGCTGGCCACCCTCGACGAGGGCGTCGAGGAAGGAGGCGAGACGCGCAGTTGCGACACAGACGACCTTGTCGGCTCCACCGTAGTAGACATAGAGAATTCCATCACGCACCACTGCGCCACAAGCGTACACAATACCCGGCTTACCTTTGTTCTCGTAGGTAGCATCGGGAGAGATGATTGGCTCAGCAGCGCGACTGATTATCTTGGAGGGATCATTCAGGTCAAGGAGCATCGCACCAATTTTGTAGCGATTGGACTCGCGAGCATCGTTGGCGTGGTAGAGCACCAGCCAACCCCTATCGGTTCTTATGGGTGGGGGGCCTGCGCTGCGCACGTGGACATGCCAAGCGATTGGCTTGTCTGCTACTTTTTGTGGGTCGGGGCTTGGGAACTTTCGCTTCGAGAGTGTCGACAGATCATCAGTGTATTCAATACGTACTACGGAGTCGTCGTCACCGATGATGCTGTGGAGCACGGCGAAATGGTCATTTATTTTTTCAGGAAAGAGCACCCAGTTTTTATCGCGCAGACCATGCGAGAGAATAATGGGCCCTTCCCAGAGGTGAAAGCGGTGTGCAAGAAAATCTTCTTCGCGTAGTGCGAGAACTGCGACCCGAAGCGTCCAGTGGTCGAACATGTTGAACGTAACGTAGACCCATCCGTCGATGGTCACCATACGCGGGTCTTCACAGCCGCCCCAACTACCGCCTGAGGGGTAGAGTACGGGTGAGTAGCGACGCCTATCGAGTGCAACATTGTGTGGGTTGCGAGCCACGTAGACCGGATAGGGGAGTATCTGGTCGAAGATAATGCCGTTTGCACTACTTGCGTAGCCAAGGCGCGAAACGCCATCCATTCCAATCGCACGGTACACGAGGTGGGTGCGGCCACCGAGTACGAGCGCTGCTGGATTTAGTACGGCCTCTGCGGTCCATGGGTGGCTCCCCGGGCGCAGAATAGGGTTGTAGGGTGATTTTTCGAGAACGAGAAGATGTCGTAAAAAATAAAGACGCTTGAGTTGGAGAATCTCAACTACTTTTTCTCGGAATGGTTTCGAGAAAGCGGCACCCAACAGAACCCCAATGACGAAGAATGAAAAAAGCAGCGCGATGATGTTCACGACGAAGAGTAAATCCATACCAGTAGTACTTCCCCACAATACCACTTTGTGTTGGCGTATGGCTCACGCTGTGCACATATGATACGATTCGTTTATGCTTTTAAACGTCTGTATTGCGAAGCTTCACCGAGCGACCGTCACCGATGCCGATCTTAATTATGTCGGCTCAATCACTATCGACGAGACCCTTCTCGACGCCGCTGGGCTTTTGCCGGGGCAGATGGTGCAGATTACCAACGTGAGCAATGCAGTTCTCTGGCGCACCTATATTTTGAAAGGGAAGAAGGGTAAGGGTCAGGTAGTGCTAAATGGCCCGCCCGCCCGCCTCTTTCAGAGGGGTGACAAGGTCGTTATTTTGGGCGAGGCCTGGGTCACGGCAGAAGAGGCAAGGAAAACGAGCCCACGCGTCGTTTTTATGGATGATAAAAATAAGATTACAAAAATCGAGAAAGGTTGGCGCCCGGAGTAATTCGCGGTATTCTGTGTGAGGGAAGTCCTTTAAATAGGACTTCTTTCGTTTTTGTCCTTTCATCCATCAACCTTTGGGAGAACGCTTTGGACGTACTACAGCACCCCTACCTTCAATCGATGTCGCGCAAGTACGCGCGACCGGTCCATCTCTCGGCTCCACTGCCGGTCGGGCTCAACCCCGTTGCGAGCAGGGTGAACATCCAGGTGGCGTTGTTGCATGGCGACTTGACCTCGAGTAAGGAACTTGTGGCGATGAACATCATCACCCACTTGATCCAGACGGGCGAGCTTCGGCCGGGAATGACGGCCATTGATGCGTCGAGCGGCAATACCGGTCTCGCGTATGCGGGAATTCTGCAGCCGCTCGGGATCAACCTCAGACTCATTGTCTCGGGGTCGGTCCCTCCCGGGAAGCTCGCACCATTGCGCTTTTTCGGCGAGGGTGTCGAGATCGTCATGCACTCCTCCGGTAAGGGCGGGGAGAGCACGGTTGAACGTGCGCGACGCGAAGCCCGGGAGTTCGGGTACGTGGCGCTCGACCAGTACGCATCCAAGGCGAATCCAGAGGCGCATGAATTGCTCACGGCGCCGGCACTCTGGGATCTGGTTGGTTTTTCTTTGGGAGCCATCGTCATCCCTCTCGGTACGTGTGGTACGGCACTCGGCTTCTCTCGGTACTTGCGTACGCAGCTCAGCAACAACATCAAGATCATCGGTGTTGCAACTGATCCGCTTCAGAGAGTCCCGCAGATACCGGGCATGCGCACACTTCCTGAGATCGAGCGCGATGTGCTGCTTCCGTGGAAGGGGGCAGTTGACGAGGTCCGTCTCGCTCTGCGCGAGGCGGCGGTCCGGAGGACGCGAGAACTCCGGTACATCTGCCCGCTCGGTGTCGGCCTCAGTACGGGGGCGGCATACGATCAGGCATTGTCGTATGTGGTGAAGCATGTCTTGTATCTGACCGGCAAGACAGTCATCGTCCTCTCGCCCGATTCGATGTCACCGTATCTGGAAATCATGAATGCAGAGCAAGACGATGCGACGATTGGGCAAGCTCTGACCGATCGGCCCGCGTTCTAATGGGTTTCCGTGCCCCCGGCAGCCGCGCTCACGCGCGGCCGCTTTTTATACTTTTACCAGCGTTGTTTTAAAGCGGCGCGAAGCGCGTTCAGTATCACTGTGACATCAATACCTTCTTGCAGTATTGCGCCCTCGAGCGGCACGATAAGGCCAAACGAAGCGATAATCATACCGAGCGTTGAGAGGCCTATACCGGTGAACACACTCTGGCGTGCGATGCGCACTGAGCGTTTCGAGAGAGCAAAAAGTTCGTGAATAAGCGCGACATCATGTCCCAAAATCGCGACATCAGCCGCCTCGATCGACGCGCTGTTTTCAGTACCCGAGAAGACGATACCTGCGTCGGCACGAGCGAGTGCTGGTGCGTCGTTCAGTCCATCGCCGATCATTGCAACTATCTTTCCTTCTGCTCGCGCCTGGTCGACGATGCGATATTTCTCTTCGGGTGTGCAGTTGGCGTGCAGGGTAATGGGGAGTCCTGCAAATATCGCCTCGGCATTTTCTATACGGTCTCCAGTTAGTACAGCGATCGTGTAGCCCGCATGAGAAAGTTCTTTGAGTAGATTTTTTGCATTGTCTTTCAGCACATCAGCGAAGTGGAAGACGGCGATTGGCGTTTTATCTCTCGTGAGAAGAAGTGAAATACTTCCTGTTTGATGTTGCGCTCCCGGTGCCTGAGCAAGAGAAATAATGCTTTCATCCGCACTCCCCGCAATACCGGTACCAATAGTCTCGGTGACGTCGTGTGCTGGTGGAGGGGTGATATTGCGTGACCGCGCTGCTTGTATGATTGCGCGTGCGAGTGGGTGGATTGAATGAAACTCCAGCGCTGCCGCGAGATAAAGCGCTTTTGTCTCACTAACGGCATTGTCGAGAATATCGATTGAGGTAAGAGTAGGTTCGCCGAGAGTCAGCGTGCCGGTTTTATCAAAGAAAATAGTGGTGACACGTGCAATCGTCTCGAGCACTACCGGTGTCTTTACAATTATATTTCTACCAGCAGCGCGCGAGAGCCCACCGATAAAAGCGACAGGGGCGGCAATAATAAGCGGGCAGGGTGTCGCGATTACCAGTACCGCAAGAACGCGCGCGAGGTCTCCCGTGAGAAAATACGCTCCACCTGAAATACCAAGCGTAAAGAGAGTAAACGGAAGGTTTGCTTGTTCGGTGAGACGTACAAACGGTGCTTTATCACTCTGTGCGTTTTTTACCAAATCGACAATTTTTGCATAGGTTGAGGTCGCGAGGGTGCCCGAGACACTGAGATCAAACGCTTCGCCTGCGTTCACACTGCCACTCTTTATGACCGCTCCGTGGGCGGCAATCTCGGGGAGGGGTTCGCCCGTGAGATTGGCAAGAGTAAGTACTGCGTGTGGTGAAGCGAGGAGACCGTCGAGCGGGACGAGTTCGCCGCCGCGGATAACGATTGTTGTGCCGGGGACTACTTTAGTAAGCGGTACTTCTTTGACGCTTTCATCACTCTGCTTTACGAGGGCCGTCTTCGGGATGCGCGCGAGCAGCGATGCGAGTGATGCTTCAGCACGCTGGGAGGCATACACTTCGAGTGCTTCGCCCGTGGTGTACATAAATGCGATGACAGCGCCTGCAATAAATCCCCCCGTAAATGCGGCAAGTAAGAGTGCAATCAGAGCGATGTAGTCGAGCGACCAGTTACCTGCACGAATTTCGCGGTTCGCAACAAAAAGTATTTGGCCAACGCTAATACAAATCGTTAGTAGGTAGAGAAGCGGTTCTGAAAAAAAATAGGCACCAAGGCCGAGACAGGCAACAATACTCGGGAGTATAAGTGTGGGAATATGGAAATAGCGCATGGTAATAACGAATAGTATATAATATTCACTATAATGCTCGATACACAGTTATTTTATTTTTTGCATAGTCTTGCCGGGCAGTCGCCATTTCTCGACTATGGAATAATTTTTTTTGCTGCGTACTTTCCCTACCTTCTTATTCTCGCGTTTGTCGCTCTCGTTGCTTGGTCAGCCTACCCGAGGCGAGAGAAGCTCGAGATACTCTTTGTTACAGCATTCTCAAGTCTTGTCGCTCGTTTTGGTGCGACAGAGCTTATTCGCGTCTTCTATCACCGGCCACGACCATTTATAACGATCCCTATCCATAATCTCATCACCGAGACTTCTTGGTCGTTCCCTTCAGGACACGCTACGTTCTTTTTTGGTATGGCGATGGCGGTTTTTCTATACAATAAGCGGTGGGGGAGCTGGTTTTTTGGTGCAGCGGCTTTGATTGGCGCTAGTCGGGTGGTTGCGGGAGTGCATTATCCGTCAGATGTCTTCGGTGGGGCGCTCATTGGTATGGCGGTAGCATATATAGTCGACTTTGGGGTGCGTCGCATACTCATAAAAACAAGCAATCAGGCATATTGACAAAATAATGTCAATATGCTACTATAGGTAGGTCGAGTTAGTTACTAGCTATTTCGGCTTACATTCTATGCCCATCTTAGGAGCCCTTATGGGCTTTTTGCTTTTCTCTGGCGCCATGACGGCTGCTCCCGCGCAAGCGACGGCACCGGCATTGCCCACCAGCTACCTGGTCACACTGACCGCGTATAACGCCGTTCCTGAGCAGACCGATAGTGATCCTTTCGAGACAGCGTCTGGTGCCTACTCCAATCCGGAGGTGGTTGCTGCACGTTCAGGCAATCTCGCGCAGGCACTCCCTTTCGGGACCATCATTGAGATCGACGGCCAAGCAAAGGGTGAGAACAGCTGTGGTTTTGGTGTAGTCGCGCCCCTCATCGGCTATCGTGTTATCGCCGATACGATGAATGCCCGTTATACCGACCGTATCGATGTCCTTTTCGACACCAAGGATACGTACGTAATGGGTGATGGACACACTGAAGGTGCCGGAAGTGTCATGGGTATCTGCCATGGTGCCACGGTTCGTGTGGTTGGCTTCGTGAAGATCGGTAAAATACCGAAGACTCAGAAGGAGCTCGCGGCTCTCGTCGGTGACGGTAAGAGCACCCTTGCAGTAAAATAACCTCTCAATTAAAAAGCGCGGCGCCCCAAAGGGCGCCGCGCTTTTTTATTGTGCGCTATGCTATAGCCATGAGTAGCATACCGCGCCTTTCGCTCACCGATTCAGGCTTCACCAAAAGCGAATACGCGCTCCTGAAGCGGCTTTCGACGCCAGCTAAAATACAAGATTTTCTCGACACTCTCCCATTTAACTGGGAAAAGAAAGGCGATACGCATATGTCGCCGCAACGGGTGCTCAAAGAAAAGAAGACCCATTGTATCGAGGGCGCACTCTTGGCCGCAACCGCACTCTGGATACAAGGTGAACCGCCCGTGATTATGAATCTCTCACCAAAGATGGGTAAGGGGGACTTTGACCACGTGATTACGCTTTATACGCGGGGCGGTCGATTCGGTGCGATTAGTAAGACAAATCACTCGGTACTGCGCTTTCGCGACCCCATATACCGCACGTTTCGCGAACTCGTACTTTCGTACTTTCATGAATGGTTTCTTCCGATCACGGGAGAGAAAGTGCTCGAGTGCTACTCGAAGCCCTTGGATCTACGTCGTTTCGGTACTGGGTGGATTACATCATCAAAAGACTTGTGGCACATTGCCGATGCACTCAGCGTCACGCCGCATTACTATTTTGTCCCAAAAGGGAACTGGCGCTACGTACGACTGGTCGACAAAATGGAGCTCACTGCAGGTAGCGTTGCCGAGTGGTCGCGCTCTCATCCACGCACCTAATTAGGTGGCTTTACGGATCAGGAAGAACGGAGTCATTTCGCTATCTTGGCCGGCGGGGTTGTCGCGCAGGAGCTCGCGGACAAATTTTTCCGTAATCGCATCGGTTGATTTTCCGAGCGAGAACGCACCACGGTAGTTGGCGTCGACAATAACCGTCTCAACCCCAAGCTTCTCTTTAATCTCTTTTGCTACATTGTTGGGTGCAAACGGCGCGCGTTTAGCGTACTCATCAAAGGGTTTGATGGTCCACGACATAGGGCAATCAATAGACTTGGCCTGCTTTCCGATGAGGTAGTAGAACGCACCAGGGAGCCATTGTCTCGTGAGTGCTGACACGAGGGCGGCGAAGAGAATGCGAGGGTAGCCCGCTTCTTCTATAACGAGCTGCATCGCGGGGGCAGTACCATGGCCGAGCCCGCGAAACTCAGGCGTTCCCTCATAGTTGCGTACTTTGGTCGCAAGGAAGCGGGCGAGCCAAGAGGTCACGACCGCGTCGCGACGAATCATGCGCCCCTGACAAATACAGACAATCTTCTCACTTATAAAGAATATATCACCCGTTTCTACGTGCGGCTGTACGTATTCTGCTAGGAGCTGCATCAAATTATCATTGGGCTCGATGAGGCGTGTCTTGATTGGGAGGCGTAGGTAGCGTACGCCGTTAACCATAGTGTCGATAGCTTTCCCTTCATTTGGTACAAAAGTAGTCGGCATGGTATATATCAGTATACTCATATGATGAAGAAAAAACATACTATCCCTGAGGGAGTGCGCGTAGGGCGTTCGAGCGCCGGACTCGGCCTCTTTGCGACGCGCACTTTTAAGAAAGGGGAGCGCATTATCGAATATTTCGGTCGTACCCTCACAACTGCCGAAGAATACTCAAGTCGCAGCAAATATCTTTTTGAAGTGAACAAGAGAAAGACGATTGACGGTACGTTGCGCGAGAATATTGCGCGCTACATAAACCACGCCTGTAAGCCCAATTGTGAACCAGAGATTGAACGGGGTCGTGTGTATATCGACGCGATTAAGCCCATTAAGATGGGCGAGGAGTTTACCTATGACTACGGCGAGGAGTATTTTGACGAGCATATTAAGCCGCGCGGTTGCCGATGCCACGTGCACAAGGTACTCACGAAATAAGAAAAACCCCCGCGTGAGCGGGGGTTTTTCTTTGCGCAATCTAATTACTTAGATCTTGCTGACGCCGAGGGCGTTGGGGCCCTTCGGTGAGTCTCCGATAGTGAAAGAGACTTTGTCTCCCTCCTGGAGCTCGTCGAACGAAATGTTCTGGAGCTCGTTGGAATGGAAGAAAAGATCCTTTGCGCCGTCTGTGGCGCCATCGACTTTGATAAAGCCGAAGCCCTTCTCGTTCTTCTTGATTACTGTGCCGTTTTGCATAGCTAGAGATAGATAGGTGATGTGTCTAATGTATCAAATCAGTAGCCGAAGATAGAAGCTCGATCCCACTTCTCTGGATCCAGCGCTGGTTGATGTGGCTACAATAGCAGACCCTATCTTTTTTGTCAATGGCTTTAAATAGTGGCGAGGACCTCACCAGCTAGGGGAACTTCTGAGCGAGCCCGGCGAGAGTAGTTGGGGTATTAATAGCGCTCAGGGTATAGAGAATTGACTGCGATTGCTGACCACTATAGAAGTCACCGCGGGCAGAGGTGTAGCCCGCTTGCTGTACCAGAGCAATGATTGCCTGATTGTATTGCCCAAAAGGGTAGGCAAATTCGTTGACGGTAATACCAAGATTTTTCTCAAGTATTTTTTTACTCCCAAATATTTCATCTGCAAGCGCAGCGGGATTGGTTATGTGGGTGAGATAGGGGTGCGAGCGCGAATGGCTCCCAATAGTCATCCCGGCATCGCGCAGGGTTTTTAAGTTGTCCCAAGAGAGAAAGCTGCGCTTGCCGATCGAATTGGTAAAGACAAAGAACGTTGCGGTGTAGTGGTGCTTCAAAAGGATAGGGAAGGCGTATTCAAACTGGTCTTTCCACCCATCGTCAAAAGAGAGGATCATCGGTTTTTGTGGGAGCGACGTGCCATACTGAAAGTGGTCAGAAAGGTCGCGAAACGAAATGAGGTGGTATCCCGCGTCCTGTATATAGGTCATTTGAGCATCAAAAACTTCGGGTGTGTGGGCGAGCGCGCGCACTTCTGCACTGTCATCGGGGTACGATGGTCGTACGATGTGATAGACCAATATAGGTACATTCACAGCTCCTGGAGAGGACACTGCTTGGAGCCAAAAAGGTGTCGAGGTCGAAGAAATCTCGGCATAATACGCATGGTTCATCGAAATTCCTTCAGGAAAGGCGCTATAACTGTGCGTCAGTAGCAGTACCCCCATCAATACCGTGAGAGTGAGGGCCAAAAGGACGGTAGAGGTTGGTATACGCCGTTCTATTTCTTTTTCGAGTATCTGTAACGGATCCTGCATGTAGCTACTAGTATACCGTGCTTCCGGTATGGTTGTCTGCATCTTGCGTGTTATAATTAACACATCGAAATTATTTAATAATGTACTTACTTATGAATACAGAAATGCAGGGACCAGGAAATTATAAGTGTAGTGAGTGTGGCGGATGTGGTGGGCACGGCATGGGGTATATGCATGGGCATCGCCACTGGGCGCACATCATTATAAAAATCTGTGTCGCACTTTTTATTTTCTGGTGTGGCGTGCAGTTTGGTGAACTGAAGGCACTGCTCCATGGCGGTTACTCATCCTTTGGTGGGTACGAAATGATGGGCGGGTATGGCGCCAGAAACCAGGTGTACTACACCGATGGTACCAGGTACGGGATGATGAGCGGGTGGGCTCGCACGAGTGTGCAGTCAGCAACCTCCACCCGATAGTATTAGGGTGTCGCACGCTCTTCTTGTGCGCGCTTCGAGAT